>CAKUME010000136.1 GCA_934667575.1 uncultured Eubacteriales bacterium
GAACTCAGCCACCCAGATACATCGCCCGCAGCAGCGTTTTGCCGGTTTCCGTCCGGAACACATGTTCGCATGTGTTCCGGATATTTTCTTTGGAATATGCGCTCTCGTCGGCGTTCACCAGATAATCCGCTTCAATCAGAATTTGATAGTCCAATCCGTCAATTGCACGAACCGTGTGATGATGTCCAACCAAATAAACCACACGTTCCAGCACGTCCGGCTCGATGTCGGTGCCCGCAAAAAAGGTTCGCACAAGCGGCTGCCCTTCGCGCTCCTGATCCTTTCCGTTGGCGCAGCCGTATTTTTCGCGGCAGAGCGGACAGGCGATGTCGTGCAGAATGGCTGCAATTTCCACCATGCGTTGAAGCTGCGGCGATAAATTTTCACATTGTGCAATCAATCGTGCATAGCTATGCACTTTTATAAAATGGCAGATATCGTGCTGATTTCCGTTGGATTCCAGAATCATTTTCTTCATTATTTCCGCGACTGTCATACTGCATTCCTCCACGCCGTATTTTTCTGATTGCTATTATAACACAAACGGCGCAAAATGAAAAGCGCTCTGCGCAAGCGTTTGTAAATACCATTCAAAAAGCCGGACACAGGAAAACCCATTCCTGCGTCCGGCTGTTATCTCATTTTTTTACAAAATTTCAGCGTGCCGTAAATGCGGTCGCCCGCATCGCCCAAGCCCGGAACGATATAGCCGTTCTCATTGAGCTTTTCGTCGATGGACGCACAGTAAACCGGCACATCCGGATGCGCCTCATGCAGTGCCTTGAGCCCGGTCGGAGCCGCCACGATGCACACGAAAATGATGCGCTTGGGGCTGCGTTTTTTAATCATCGTAATGGCATCGATCGCCGAACCGCCGGTGGCCAGCATTGGGTCGAGCACAAACACGTCGCGCACCTCGATATCGTGCGGCAGCTTGCAGTAATACTCATGCGGCACAAGCGTTTTTTCGTCGCGGTACAGACCAATATGGCCTACCTTTGCCACCGGAGTGAGCGACAACGCGCCATCGAGCATGCCCATGCCCGCGCGCAGGATCGGCACAAACGCCAGCTTTTTTCCGCCAATCATCGGCGCATTCATCTTGGCAATCGGGGTTTCGATCGGCACATATTCCACCGGCAAATCGCGCATAGCCTCATAGCAGAGGAACGTGGCAATTTCGGACACCAAGTCACGGAACTCCTTGGTTCCGGTCTCCTTGCAGCGCATAATGGATAATTTGTGCTGCACCAGTGCGTGTTTCACAACGGTTACGTTTTCAAATTCCATGATTCGACTCTCCTTAAAATTATGATAAGAATAACGATTTGCCTTTTACAGTTCGCCGTTCTCAATGGCCGTGATTTCCGCCACGCGGCGCTCATGGCGCCCGCCCTCAAACGGTGTGTCGAGATAGATACCGACCAGCTTGATCGCCTGCGCCGGTTTTACCACACGGCCGCCCAAGCAAAAGATGTTGGCGTTATTGTGGCGGCGGCAATATTCCGCGCTGAACTCATCGGAGCACACCGCAGCGCGAATGCCCTTCACCTTGTTCGCCGCGATCGAAATGCCAATTCCCGTGCCGCAGAAAAGCAGCCCGCGTTCATATTCCCCGTTCGCCACCGCATGCGCCACCTTTGCCGCAATTTGGGGGTAATCTACCGATTCTTCGCTAAAAGTGCCAAAGTCATAAAATTTCACCCCACGCTGCGTGAGGTATTTTTTGACCTCTTCTTTCAAAAGATATCCGCCGTGATCTGCTCCAATTGCCAACATCATGCCCTCATCCTTTCAATTTTTTGCTCAGTTCCCGTTCCGCCTGCGGCGGACGGAGATAAAACGGTACCAACGCCGCATCCGATACACTTTCGCCGCGCGCCAGCTGGGCCGCCGCTGCCATTGCAACGCCGGATGCCCGCTGAAAACGCAGATGCGGCGGAGCCAGCAGCACATTGGCGTGCGCACTGAATGTATGGGCACACAGCGCTGCGCCGTCTCCCACAAGCACCCACGGCTGCCCCGACGCACGCAATTCATCGCCGAGCGCCGCCGCCGGAATGGCTCGGTCTTCGCACAGCCGCGTTATGTGATCGCCGTCCACTGCAAACAATGCATTATAAACCTGCCCGCAGCGTGCATCCATTGCCGCGCACACCTGCACATGCTGCCCGATGAATAAATGTGCCATGGCCAACAGCGTGGACACGGGAACGCACGGCAAATTGCGGCCAAACGCCAGCCCCTTAACTGCCGCCACGCCAATGCGCACGCCGGTGAACGATCCCGGCCCCGCGGCCACAGCAAAAGCGCCGATTTCCGCCATCGGGATCTGCGCATTGCGCAGCATGTCCATAATCATGGGCATCAGCGTCTGGCTGTGCGTGAGCTTGGTGTGACTATATGCCTCGGCGCGCAGTACGCCGTCGGCCCACACTGCCGCACTCGCCGCCGCTGCGGAGGACTCCACCGCCAAAATATTCATTGTCCATCCTCCCCATGCACCTGAATCACGCGGTCGCTATCGGCCTTGCCGCGTTGGATTTTAATATATATCGTATTGTCGGGCAGCGCCGCCGCAATGTTCTCGCTCCACTCAATTGCAAGCACGCCCGTGCCCAAAAAGTCGAAAAAACCGGTGGAATACAGGTCGTCCCATCCACGAATGCGATACATGTCAAAATGATAAAGCGGCGCGCGCCCACCGTCGTACTGATTTACCAACGCAAACGTGGGGCTGGACACCTCGGCCGGGCTGCCCAGTCCGCGCGCCAACCCGCGCACCAGCGCCGTTTTGCCCATGCCAAGCCCGCCGGTAAACGCAATTACCTCATCGCCGCGCAGCAACTGTCCCAGCGCTTCGCCGAGCCGCTCCGTTTCCTCGGGGGAGTGGGTTTCGTATGTCTTTTGTTCCACGCCGGACGGCTCCTTTCTGCAATTGTGCATCTCTAATCGATTATTATATCATATCTTTTGCGTTCCTGCCACTGTTTTTTCGATTTTTTTCGATTTTTCTGCAAATTGTCGCACGCTCGGCGATCATGCCGCTCAATTTCGGTGTTTTTCGTTTTTTTTCAATTTTTCGCTTGAACAACCGGCGCGGGCATATTATAATTATAGAATAAACGATTCGCAAATATGGGATATTCATGAATGGGTTCCCTTTTTGATTGATCACAACGAAACGGAGTGTGCGCGGTTGAATCGAATGCTTGCCGCGGTGCGCGGATATTTTCGCAGCACCAGCCTTTTTTTATGGATGTTTTGTCTTTGCGCGTCCTGTTTGAGTGCGATGCTGGTATACAGCGCCACGCGAACCAATGGGATGCGCACGTTTATCACGCAGGTAGCGGCGATCAGCATCGGCTATGTGGGCGCGGTGATTTTGTCGCTGTTCGATTATAAAACACTGGCCAAGCTGTGGCCGGTGATTGCCGTGGGTTGTTTGGGGCTGTTTGCCGTCACCTCCATTTTTGGCTACACAGTGCCCGGCACCGATGACAAGGCTTGGATCCGCATTGGTTCGATTTCATTTCAGCCCAGCGAAATGGTGAAAATCGGTTTTATCGTCACGCTGGCAAAGCATCTCGACGTGCTGCGCGAAAAAAACAAGCTGCGTTCGTTTGGCCACATTTGCCTGCTGCTTGGCCACGCGATGATCCCCATGGCCATCATTCATATGCAGGGCGATGACGGCGCTGCACTTGTTTTTCTGTTCATCTTCTTGGTGATGGCGTTCGGCGCCGGGGTTCAATTGCGCTACTTTGCGCTGCTTGGCGCCGCAGTTGCAGCGGCGGTTCCGCTCGCGTGGAAGTTTGTGCTCAACGACGACCAAAAAATGCGGTTCCGCATTCTGCTCAATCACGATTTGGATCCACTGCACTATGGTTACCAGCAGTCGCAAGGGTTGATCTCCATCGGATCGGGGAAGCTATTCGGCCGCGGCTATCTCAAGGGGCCGCGTGTGGCGGCCGGCATTGTGCCGGAAGATCATAACGACTTCATCTACACCGTGGTGGGGGAGGAATTCGGCTTTGTGGGCTGCATCGTGGTCATTCTGATTCTCCTTGCAATTGTAATCGCGATTTTGCGCGTGGGGTTGCGCACGCAGGATGCGCTCGGCAAAAACATCTGCTACGGCTTTATGGGGCTGGTTGCATTTCAAGCCATTTCCAACATCGGCATGTGCCTCTATGTGCTGCCCGTGGTGGGTATCACGCTGCCGTTTTTCAGTGCCGGCGGTTCGTCGGCAGCGTGTCTCTACTTCGGCGTCGGCTTGGTGCAAAGCGTCAGCCGTCACCGGGTCACCGCGCCCGACATGGGCATGCTTGCAGGCGAATAATCTTGAAAGGGCGGCGCAGGCAC
>CAKUME010000137.1 GCA_934667575.1 uncultured Eubacteriales bacterium
CCCGTCAGGTGGAAAGCGCGCTGGCCGAAACCGATCCCGGGCTGATCGAGGCGGCGCAGGCCATGGGCTCCAGCCCCATCGAGATCATTTTCCGCGTGTATCTGCGCGAAAGCGTGGCGGCCATTGCCCGCGGCACCACCATCACCGCGATCAGTCTGGTGGGGCTCACGGCCATGGCGGGCGCGGTGGGCTCGGGCGGTCTCGGCGATTTTGCGATTCGCTACGGCCATGACCGCAACATGACGGACGTGACCTGGGTCACGGTGATCGTGGTGTTCCTGCTGGTCAGCGTGATCCAGATCATCGGCAATATCGTCGTGAAAAAGAATCGGCATTGAGGAGGAGCTTGAGATGAACGTTCAACCGCGCAAAATCGTGATCATCGGCGCGGGCCATGTGGGCTCGCACGCCGGCTACGCGCTGCTTTCGCAGGGGCTGGCCGAGGAGATCGTGTATATCGATGTGGACAAAAAGAAAGCCGAAGCGCAGGCGCTGGATTTGTTTGACTCCACCGTGTATCTGCCCAAGCGCGCCATCGTGCGCGCTGGCGACTATTCCGACGCGGCCGACGCCAGCCTGATGATCGTGGCCGCAGGGCCGCTGCCCGATATGAGCAAGGGGCAAACGCGCATGGATACTCTGCGCCAGACCATTGCGATCATCAAGGATGTGGCGGAGCAGATTCGATGTTCCGGTTTTTCCGGAATCATCCTGAACATTTCCAACCCCGCCGATGTGGTCACCCACTATTTGCAGCATGTGCTCCACTGGGCGCCGCGGCGGATCCTGTCCACCAGCACCACGCTCGACTCCGCCCGCCTGCGCCGTGCGCTCGCCGAAGCCACCGGCATTGACCAAAAGTCGATTTGCGCCTATGCGCTCGGCGAACACGGCGAGAGCCAAATGGCGGCATGGTCGGCGGCCACCGTTGCGGGCAAGCCGCTCACGCAGCTGATGCAGGAGCGTCCCGACACCTTTGGCAAGCTCGATCTGGCGGCCATTGCCGCGGCGGGTAAGGCCGGCGGCTGGGTGGTGCTCGGCGGCAAGGGTTCCACGGAATTCGGCATCGGCGCGTCCATCGCCGAAGTCACGCGTGCCATTTTTGGCGACGAAAACCGCGTGCTGCCGGTGTCGGTGCTGCTGAACGGCGAATACGGTCAGCATGGTGTGTATGCCAGCGTGCCCGCGCTGCTCAACAAAGACGGCGTGGCCGATATCATCGAGCTCAAGCTCACCCCGGAGGAGCAGCAGGCGTTCGATGCGTCGTGCCGCACCATGACCGAAAACTACGAGCTGGCGCTCACACTGTAACCGCGCCTCTCGATTCCATACATATAAAAATAACTTCAAAATCACGGACATATTGATCGGAGGATACAGATCTTGAAATTCAAAAAAATTATCGCAGCGGCGCTCGCCGTTTCCACCCTCGCACTGGCGCTCACCGGCTGCGGCGGCAAAAAAACTGACAGCACCACGGTGAAGCTCGGCGTGGTGGGCAGCATTTATGAAGACTTGTGGAAGCCGGCGCAGGAGCAGCTGGCCAAGGAGGGCATCACGCTCCAAATCGTTCAGTTTTCCGACTACGCCACCCCGAACAACGCGCTCAGCAACGGCGACATTGATCTCAACGCGTTCCAGCACCATATTTACCTCGACAACGAAATTGAACAGCATCAATACAAGATCGAGCCGGTGGGCTACACGTTCATCATCCCGCTGAACCTCTATTCGCACAAGGTGAAAACGGTTTCGGAAATTAAGGACGGCGATGTGATCGCCATTCCGGACGATGTGACCAACGGCGGCCGCGCGATCAAGGTGCTGGCGGCGGCCGGGCTCATCACGCTCAAGGCGGACGCGGGCTTCAACCCCACGCTGGAGGACATTGAAAAATACAACGTCGGCATTAAAATTCAGGAAATGAAGGCAAACATCATCCCCTCGGTGCTGGACGATGTGACCGCGGGGATCGTGAACGGCAACTATGCGCTCGACTTCGGCCTGAAAACCGATGAAGCCGTTTACAAAGACAGCGTGCTCGACGAAGAAAAATATTGGAACCTGATTGCGGCGCGCACCGCCGACCTCAGCGATTCGAACAAAGTGGCGCTCTACAAAAAGGTCGTTGCGGCGTTCCAGTCGGCAGCCACCGAGAAGGTATTCAACGAAACCTTTGGCGGCTACTTCATCAAGGTAGGCTGGGATCAGGATCTGCTCGCCAACAAGGGCTGAGTGCAATCACACACACCACCACCGCATCCCGCCGGAGCGCCAAGCGTTCGGGCGGCTGCGGCGTTTTTTGCAAAACGAAAGGAACGGATAGATATGTGCAGTCCAATCGATCCGGCGGCGCTTCGCGCGATCATTCCGGACAGTGACCGGCTGATTTTTGACGGAATTCCGCCCCAATATCTGAGCGACACGCTCGGGCGGCGCAAGGGCACCGCGTCGGCGCTCATTTTTGCAAAGTCTACCGCCGAGGTTTGCGGCGTGATGCGCTATGCGCACGCGCACCGCATTCCGGTCACGCCGCGCGGCGCAGGCACCAATCTGGTGGGCTCCACCGTGCCGGTGCAGGGCGGCATCATTCTGGACCTGTCGCGCATGAACCGCATTTTGGAGCTCGATCGCGACACCATGACCGCCACGGTGGAGCCGGGCGTGCTGCTCGCGGATTTTCAGCAGTATGTGGAGGCGCAGGGGCTGTTTTATCCGCCCGACCCGGGCGAAAAGCAATCCTCCATCGGCGGCAACATCAGCACGAATGCGGGCGGCATGCGCGCCGTGAAGTACGGCGTCACGCGCGACTATGTGCGCGGGCTGGAGGTAGTCACGCCGGACGGCACCGCCGTTACGGTGGGCGGCAAAAACGTGAAGGATGCAAGCGGCCTGTCGCTCAAAAACCTTTATATCGGTTCCGAGGGCACGCTCGCGGTCATTACCAAATGTGTGCTCAAGCTGATCCCAAAGCCGGAATGCAGCCTGAGCGTGCTCGTGCCCTATCCCGACCTCAGCACCGGCATTCGCAGCGTGCTTGCCATTTTGCGCGCCAACGCGAACCCCACTGCGGTGGAGTTTATGGAGCGCAAGGTGGTGCAGCTGGGCGAGCGCTTTTCGGGCGTGCAATATCCCTGCCCCGAGGCGGGCTCATATATTCTGCTCACGTTCGACGGCCGCGAGCCGGAGGTGCGCGCGAACGCGGAGCGGGTGCGCGAGTTGGCGGTGCAAGGCGGCGCGCTCGACTGCGTGTTTCTCACCGATCCGCAGCAGGCGGCCGATATCTGGCGGGTGCGCGGCGCGCTCGTGAAGGCGGTGGAAGCCGTGTCGGAGCAGGAGCCGGTAGACATTGTGGTGCCGATCAGCAAAACAGCCGATTTTATTCAGTATATCAATGCGCTCGACCGCGAAAGCGGAATGCGCATGGTCAGCTTTGGCCACGCGGGCGACGGAAATGTACACCTGTGCGTGGTGCGCGGCGACCGCGATGCGGAAACCTGGTCGCGCGAGCTGCACGAAAACATGGACAAGGCATACCACAAGGCGTATGAGCTCGGCGGCGTTACCACCGGCGAACACGGCGTGGGACTGAGCAAGCGGCGCTATTTTTTGCGCGAAACCAAGCCCGAAAACCTGCTGCTGATGAACCAAATCAAAAACGCGCTCGATCCGCTGCATATTTTGAACGACCAAAAATCATACATTACGGGAGGAAAAGATGAAACCGCTTTCTGATCGAACCAAAACCTTTACCGATTCCGTGATCCGCCGCATGACGCGCATTTCGCTGCAATACGGCGCAGTGAATCTGTCGCAGGGTTTCCCGGATTTTGACCCGCCCCGCGAAATTCTCGACCGCCTTGCGCAGGTGGCGCACGAGGACTATCATCAATATTCCATCACCTGGGGCGCGCAGAACTTCCGCGAAGCGCTCGCCGCCAAGCAGTCGCGGCTCATGGGCTTTCCGATTGACCCCAACAGCGAGATCGTGGTGACCTGCGGCAGCACCGAAGCCATGATGGCTGCGATGATGACGGTGGCCAACCCCGGCGACAAGGTGATCGTGTTTTCGCCGTTTTACGAAAATTATGGCGCCGACACCATCCTATCGGGCGCGGAGCCGATTTATGTGCCGCTGCATCCGCCCACATTTCATTTTGACCCCAACGAGCTGGAAGCGGCGTTTCGTCAGCACCCCAAGGCGCTGATCCTCTGCAACCCCTCCAATCCGTGCGGCAAGGTGTTCACGCGCGCGGAATTGCAGATCATTGCCGATCTGGCCGAAAAATACGACGCCTATGTGATCACCGACGAGGTGTATGAGCACATTGTTTATGAGC
>CAKUME010000138.1 GCA_934667575.1 uncultured Eubacteriales bacterium
AATCCAGCGTGAGCCAGCGCCAGCAGCTGGTTTGTCCGCGCAGGCTTTTGGACAAATGGCGCTGCCAGGGAAAAATCAGCTCCACGTCGCCCGCCGCAAACGGATATTCCACGCCGTCCACAATGCAGACGCCCGCGCCCTGCGCACAAAGCCCCAGCTCCACGGAATCGTGAAAATGCAGAAAGGTGATGTCAAAAATCTCAAGCGGATGTGCGGCCGTGGACACATAAGGCGGAAACGGCCGCGCAGTAGAATAAACCGCAGGCAGCGGCGCACTCATTCCAGAACCTGGAAAAACTCCAGCTCTTCGCCGTCGGGGCCAAACACAAACGCCAGCTGCACCGGAATCGGCGGGGTAGAGGGCAGCTCCATGGTTTTGGGTGCGGTTTTCGGCTGTGCACCGGCCTCCAGCGCCCGCCGGTAGCAGGCGTCGGCATCCGCCACGTGAAACGCCAAATGCGCCCAGCTGCCCGCGGTGTTGTTATCCGGTTTGCCGGACGCCGGAGCGTTCGAAAACAGCTCAATGCAAGTGCCGTCGCCGGAATCCAGCAGTGCAATTTCGCGCGTCGGCGCCGCCCAATGGCGATAAACCGAAAAGCCCAGCCCCTCGGTGTAAAATTTCAGCGAACGATCAAAATCGGATGCATTCAGCGCGATGTGCGTCACACCGCACCCTTTCAAAACGGAATTTGCCATGGATGAGCGCTCCCTTTCGTTTTTCTTTTATTATACAACATTTTTGAAGCGTTTGCACGCTTTTTCGCAAATTTCTCGCAATTTGTTGGATATGCCCGGCCCGCCGCATGTTTTGTTGTCTGGTCTGTGTGAAATGAATAGAGGACCTTGAAGCTGTGCGTGCGCCAAGGTTCCATGATCTTCGTTTTCTGTGATTCACGCCGGGTCACTTTGCTTATTATACCACCCCGAGCGGGGAAAACGCAAGGAAAAAATGGAATTTTACATGAGAAAAAATTCCAAAGCCCAAATATCGGATATTTGAGTTGGCACATCAGCCGGTGAAAGTCCGCCGCACGATGAAAATTTTCGAATCTTTTTCGGTTATGCTTCGGGTGCAGCGTTTTTTGCCGAAGGGCTTGCATTTTGGCTGCCGCTGTGTTATAATAATGCCCATTCCGCGCGAATGAGCGCGCTCGAAAAAAAGAGAGTGGTTCAATCATGGGAGAAATCGGAGCTCAACTGATTGGACTGGCGGGCACGGCGGTAGCCATTGCATCGTTTCAGTTCAAAAAAAATCAAATCTTTTTTGCCATGCAGGCGCTGGCGGCGGTGTGCTTTTCGGTGCACTTTTTTCTGTTGGGCGCAACGGCCGGCATGGCGCTGAATGTTTACTGCATTTTTCGCGGCTGGCTGATGCTGGAGCGCGATCGCGGCCGCGCGTGGGCACGGTCGCGGTGGGCGAAAATTGCGCTTTATGCGCTGTGCCCCATTGCGGTGGCCATAACCTGGACCGGTGACTGGCGCGCGGTGCTTTCCACCGTGGGCACACTGATCGGCACCTATGCGATGTACTGTGGCGTGCCGCGCCGCATCCGTATTTTGCAGGTTTCGCTGGTGTCGCCCTGCTGGCTGATCTACAATCTGCTCTGCCATTCCGTGGCAGGTGTGTTGACCGAATCGTTCAACATGGTTTCCTCGGCTGTGTTTTTGATTCGGATCCGCCGCAGCGGCGCACAAACCGCCCCCAAAGCGAACCCGTAACAACCCAAACGCCCGCCGCTGTTTTTCAACAGGGCGGGCGTTTGTTGTGGAATATTTCGGCTGCGTTACGGCAGATCAAATTCGCGGTTCAGCATATCGGCGACCATCTGCATGTTTTCTTCGTCATAGGTCAGCTCGCCGTTGTCAAAAAACAGCGCCGCGCCATAGATGATCGAACGCACCATAAACGTTTTTCGCATGCGGGTTTCTTCGTTCATGCCCACCTCGCGGCAGTATTTGGAGGCCACCATATAAATGCGTGCGCTGAACTGCCGCCGCGCGGTGCGATAGGCTTCGTCCTGATGCTGATAATTCTGCATCACAATCTGACGAAACATGGGATGCTCCACTAAAAAATGAATATAGTCGATCGCCACCTGAAACAGCTGCGTGCGGTAGCTTGCGTTTCGGTATTTTTTGAGCACGGCCACCTGCCGCGCGTAGCACTGCGCGTTGATATATTGAAAAATCTGAAGAATAAAATCGTGGCGGTCGGCAAAATGGCGATATGGCGCGGCGCACGAAACGCCGCATTGCTTTGCCACCCGGCGAATCGAAAAATTGCGCAGTCCGTATTGATTCAGCTCCTGAATGCCGGCCTGAATCAGCTGGTCGCGGGTGCTCAGTTCTTCCATTGCGATGCCTCCCCTTGGGCGGAAAACGACGGCAGGCGAAACAGGCGGCAGGCGTTTTCGCGCGTTTGGGCGCAGAGCGCTTCCGGCGTTTCGCCGCGCACGGCGGCGATTTTTTCCGCCGTGTACGCGATCATCGAAGAGTCGCAGCGCTTGCCGCGCATGGGCACCGGCGCCATGTAGGGCGCGTCGGTTTCAAGCAGCAGCCGGTCGGCGGGCACCATTGCCGCCACTTCGAGCGGATGCACGGCGTTTTTGAACGTGGCGGCGCCGCCCAGCCCGATATACAGCCCCAGCGACAGCACTTCCCGCGCCGACTCCACGCTTCCCGAAAAGCAGTGCACCACGCCGCGCGGGCGGAATTCGTGCAGCAGCTCCAGCATGGGGCCGTGCGCCTCGCGATCGTGCAGGATCACCGGCATGTGCAGCTCGTTTGCGAGCGCCAGCTGGGCCCGCAGCAGCGGCAGCTGAATTTCGCGCGGCACATCGTAGTGAAAATCCAGCCCGATCTCGCCAATGGCCACCACCAGCGGATGCGCCGCAAGCGCGCGCAGCTCGTCCATGGCGGACGGCGTGGCGGTGGAGGCATCGAGCGGATGAATGCCCACGGCGGCGCGAATGTATGGATATTGCGCCGCGAGCGCAATGCATTGCCGTGCGCTGGCCAAGTTGCTCGCCGCGCAGATCACACCGCAAACCCCCCGGTCGGGCAATGACCGAAGCAGCGTGTCGCGGTCGCCGTCGAACGCGGGATCGTCGTAGTGCGCGTGGGAATCGAAGATATTGTCCATAAATGTGCTCCTTCCGGCTTTTTTGCGCGGAAAAAATTACATCTGCTCGGGCGCAGAAATTTTGAACATGGTCAGCACATTGCAAATGGCCGTGCGTGTGGCGCGGCAAAGCTGAAGCCGTGCCTGCATCAGGCTTTCTTCCTCGCCCTTCACGCGGCAGGCGTTATAGAACTTGTGGAACAGGTTCGCCAGCGTGATCACATAGCGGGTGATGCGCGCGGGATCGTATTCCTGGGCGCTCTCCACAATTTCATCCGGCAGCGCGGCCAGGTGGCGGATCAGCTCCTGCTCTTCCGGCCGGGTGAGCTGCATCAGCTCTTCGGGCGTGCAGTTGCGCGGCACAATGCCGTCGGCCTCCAGCGCACGCAGAATGCTGCAAATGCGCGCGTTGGCGTACTGCACATAATACACCGGGTTTTGGGCATCCTGCTGCACCGCGAGGTCGAGGTCAAAGTCCATCTGCGAGGTGGCTTCGCGCATGTTGAACAGGAAGCGCGCCGCGTCCACCGGCACTTCGTCGAGCAGGTCGGCGAGTTGGATCGCCTTGCCCGTGCGCTTGCTCATCTTTACCGGCTTGCCGTCGCGCACCAAATTCACCAGCTGCATCAGCACCACCACGAGCTTGTCGCCGTCGAGGCCGATCGCATTCATCGCGCCCTTCATGCGCGCCACATGGCCGTGATGATCCGCGCCCCACACGTCGATGCATTCGTCAAACTTGCGCACCGCAAATTTGTTGCGATGATACGCGATATCCGCCGCAAAGTAGGTGGGGTTGCCGTTCGCGCGGATCAGCACCTCGTCCTTTTCGGCGCCGAACGCCGTTGCACGATACCACAGCGCACCTTCCTTTTCATAGGTGAGGCCGCGGTCGGTCAGCAGCTGAATGGTGTCGCGCACCTGTCCGCTTTCGTGCAGCGTGCTCTCCAGGAACCAGGTGTCGTAGGTAATGCGATATTTTGCAATGTCCTGCTTCATGCGGGCGATATTGCGCGGCAGCGCAAAGCTCACAAGCGCATGGCGGCGTTCTTCATCCGAAACATGCATCAGCGCGTCGCCGTGTTCGGCGGCATATTCCTTGGCGCGGTCGATGATGTCCGCGCCCTGATAGAATTCCTCCGGCAGCGGAACCGCATCCTCACCCAAAAAGAGCTGCTGGTAGCGCACGCTCAGCGACAAACCGAATTTTT
>CAKUME010000139.1 GCA_934667575.1 uncultured Eubacteriales bacterium
ATATAGTAGAGCAGCATCGCGCCCACCTCGTTGCCGGTGAACAGGCGATAATCGTCGCCGTCGCGCACCGCAATGCCCACGCGGTCGCAGTCGGGGTCGGTGGCGAGCAGCAGGTCGGGCTCATCCTCGCGCGCGAGCTTCAGGCCGCATTCAAACGCCTGCCGAATTTCGGGGTTCGGATAGGGGCAGGTCGGAAAATCGCCGTCGGGATGCTCCTGCTCGGGCACCACGCGCACGTTTTCGATGCCAAGGCGATGCAGCACCTCGCGCACCGGCTTGTTGCCGGTGCCGTTGAGCGGCGTGTAGATCACCTTGAGCCCGGCGCTGCGGCACAGCTCGGGGTGGATGCACTGCGCCATGACCGCCTGCATAAACTGCTCGCGCACGTCGTCGCCGATGAAGCGGATCATGCCGGTGCGCACGCCCTCGTCAAAGTCCATGTGCTTCACGCCGTCAAAAATATCGACGTTCTGAATCTGCGCAAACACCGCGTTGGCGGCATCGTCGGTGAGCTGGCAGCCGTCGGCGCCATAGACCTTGTAGCCGTTGTATTTGGCGGGATTGTGGCTCGCGGTCACGTTCACGCCGCCGGTGCAGCCCAGCGCGCGCACCGCAAACGAAAGCATCGGGGTGGGCATGAGCTCGGGGTAGATCCACACGCGGATGCCGTTGGCCGCAAGCACGCCTGCCGCTTCGCGCGAAAAAAGCTCCGACTTGTGGCGCGAATCGTAGGCAATGGCGGCCGAGGGCGTGCTGCTTTCGTGAAGCAGCGCCTGCGCAAGCCCCTGCGTGGCGCGCCGCACCGTGTAAATATTCATCAGCGAGGTGCCCGCGCCGATCACGCCGCGCAAGCCGCCCGTGCCAAAAGTGATGTCCACGCTGAACCGCTCGATGACCTCGCTGGGGGTCATGCTGCGCAGCTCGCGCACCAAATTGGGATCTTCGGTGGCCTTTTCGCACCAGATGCGATATTTTTCCATAGCTGTCATAGGGGCAGGCTTCCTTTCGTATTGGAATTTGAAAAGATGATTTCATCGCGTTTTCCGCTACCTATTATTGTAGCGCAAAAATGCGGCGTTGTCAAACACTTCGCCGGGGTTCGACACAAAAAGTGCAAAAATTCCGACGTATGCAACAAAATTCCATGCCGTGCTTACTCCACGCGCGCTTCGTAAATTCCGCTCACCTCGCCGGAAAGTTCCGCTGCGTAGCGGTGATACAGGTACACCGGAACGGCCGACCAGCCGTGGCACAGGCTGCCCGCGTTGCCGAACGCCGACGCCCCGTCGGCAGTTTCCCAAAAAGTGGTGGCTTCGCGGGTGAGCATATCGCCCCAGCGCGCGGCCACATCGGCAAACACCTGCCGCGCGTAGCGGGCAAGGTCGGTTTGGAGCAGCGCGTCGTATTTGAAAATGGCAGAGCTCAACGTGACCGGAAGCAGCGGCGATGCGGGCTGGCCGCCTTCCGCCCCCACCAGACCGGCCGCGAGCTGCGCGCACACCGCCGCACGGCGCGCTTCGGGCGCCGCATTGGCGCACACCATCAGCGCGTTCGTCAGCTCGCAGCGGTGCTGCAGCGCGCCCTGCCGGTCGAGGAATGTATCGTACACCCCGGCGGCTTCGTCCCAGAACCAGCAGTCGAGCGCCACATTCAGCTGCGCCCGGGCATCGCGCCAGCGGGCCGCGCAATCGGCCGCGCCGAGCCGGTCATACATTTCGGCCAGCGCGCCCCAGCCCATGGAAACCAGCGCGTTGAGCGGCGCGTCGAACGTGGTGTCGGCCTCCGTGCAGCCCGACCCGATGGAGCCGCTCAGATCGGTTTGCCATTCGTAAAAATTCCAGTATTTTTCGTCCGCAAACGAGGGGATCAGCCCCGTTTCCGAATCCACCCGACGCAAAAAGCCCGCGGCCACCCGTTCCGCGGTGGGCAGCACCTCGCGCGCGAAATCTTCGTCGCCGGAATGCTGCAAATATTCCGCAAGCTGGGTGAGGTAGATCGCCGAAAATCCGGGAATGGTAATGCTGACCCGCGCGGGCGAGCACAGCTCGAGCAGATCGTCGTCGCGGATGGACTGCGCGATCAGCCGCAGCGACGCCCGCGCAAAGTCGAACTCGCGGAACGCATAGTAGCCGCAGAGCATCTCGGTGCGGGAATCCATGGTATACATGGCCTGCTCGCGCCAGGGGCAGTCCTCGTAGTGTTCATGCATACAAAGATGCAGGGTGTGCAGACCGACCGCTTCGATGCGGTTATGCAGCGCATCGGCGCAGTGAAAACGATGCACCTCGCGCAGCGGGTAGTCGGTGGGACAAATGCCGGCGTAGCGCACCTGCACCGTGGGCGCAGCGATCATCACCTCAAGGTAGCGCATGCCGAGCCGCCGGAACGGGTGCCAAAAAACGTTGCGCCCGGCCTTGCCCCAATAGGACACGGCAAAGTTGCGGCCGCCGATCTGCGTGCGCACATGCAGATCCTCGAGGTGCTCGCCCCAGCCGATGAGCACTTCGGCGTCGCAGGGCAGGTCGAGATCCAGCGAGAGCACGCCCGTGCACTCCTCCCCCGCGTCGAGCAGCAGCACCACCCCGTCGGCGTAATCGGCGCCGGGCAGCGTCAGGCCGGGCTCGTTCGGCAGCTTGCAGTCCCATACGCGCGGCTGGAACATGCGCACGGCGGCCTGCATGCGCTCGCCGGTTTTGCCGAACGGCACGGCGGTGTAGGTGCCGATGTTGCACACGGTCATGGGTTTTCGCGCACCCAGCGTCAGCTTTTCAATGGGGCGGCTGCGCGCGGGTTTGGGCTTGTCCACACACACGGCGTGCGCATAACCGGCTTCGGCTGCGGGCGCTTCCGCTTCCGCCGCCGCATCCGCCTGCAGCATTTCCAGATTCGCCCGGCGGGCGTCGTAGCGGAACGAAAAGCCGAGCTGGCCGGTAATGTGTTCCGCCCCGCTGCCCATGTCGTAGCCGGTGAGCGGCGCGGCAAGGGTTTGGGCGGTGCTCGCGCACACCACCGCACCCGTGTCGTCGGTCACTTCAAAAATCAGGCCGGCGCGGTCGGCGCGCACGGTGGAGCTGTTTTCGCCCGCGTGCCAGCAGTCCACACGCAGCGCAACGGCGCGGTCGGCGCACACAAACGGCGTGATGTCGAGCTCGTCGTACACTTTGTCGAACGAATAATCGGCATACTGCCCCATCGCCACATAGCGGCGGTCAATATACAACGCGTAATCCGTATCAACAGATATACGAATCGTATATTTCTTTCCGGCCGATGCAGGAATCTCGTCTAGAAATGTCACATATGTATTCACGCTGTCGAGCTCCGGCAGCCAAATCCAGTCGGATTGCGTAAACGTATTCATGGGTCGTCTCTCCTTATTGATGTAGATTCGTTCGCTGCAAAATGCGCCGCAGCCACCGAGTGGATGTGTGCTGCGGCGCAAAAAGCGGGCGAACGGATAATACTCTGCGAATTATTTGTCGAATAAAATACAGCACGGATATTTTATGATGCGGATATTACTTTGCTTCGACCTGCGCCGCCTGTTCTTTTTCGGTGAGCGTGCGGAGCATCCGCTTGGCCGCCTTGTAAATGTCGCCGCAGCCCAGCGTGATGACCAAATCGCCCGGCTGCGCGTGGGCGGCCACATAGTCGGCCACCTCATCCTTGGTGGGGAACCACACGCTGCCCGGAATTTTGGCCGCGAGGTCGGCGGTGTAAACGCCGTAGGTGTTCGTTTCGCGCGAGCCCATGATCTCCGTCATCACCACATGGTCGGCAATGGGCAGCACGCGCGCAAAGTCGTCCATCAGCATTTTGGTGCGCGAAAACGTGAACGGCTGAAACACCGCCCACACCGCGTGAAAGCCCAGCTCCTTGGCCGCGGTGAGCGTGGCCGCCAGCTCGGTGGGATGGTGCGCGTAGTCGTCGGCAATGGTGATGCCGCAGGGACGGCCCAAAATTTCGAACCGGCGGCGCGCGCCCTCAAACTGATGCAGGCTGGCAGCATACTGCGCCGGCGCAATGCCCAGCTTGTCGGCTACCGCAGCGGCAGCCAGCGCATTGTAGACATTATGCAGCCCCGGAATTTGCAGCTCGATGTGCGCCAGCTTTTGCCCGCGATGCATCAGGTCGAACGCGGCAAACGCGCCGTGCTCGGCTTCGCGGTGAACGGCGGTGTATTCGTTCGATTCGCCCAGGCCGAATGTGACGATCTCTTTGCCCGTGAGCCCTTCCACCGCCTGCATGGAATGCGCATCGTCGCCGTTCACCACAATCATGCGGCTGGTTTGCATGCCGTATTGATGAAAATGCTTGA
>CAKUME010000140.1 GCA_934667575.1 uncultured Eubacteriales bacterium
GCTCTATCGCCAGCATCATATGGACGAGAGCGCCGAAACGCGCGAAAACCGGCTGGTGTGCGCCTATGCATTTGCGTGCAGCGAGCAGAATGCTGACGGCGGAGTTATCGTGACCGCGCCGACCTGCGGTTCCTGCGGCGTGCTGCCCGCCGTGCTGCGCTATGAGCAGGAAAAACGCGGCTTCAGCGATCGGCAAATCGTGCGCGCATTGGCGGCGGGCGGCGTTGTGGGCAATCTGGTAAAAACCAACGCGTCCATCAGCGGCGCGGAATGCGGCTGTCAGGCTGAAGTGGGCACCGCCTGCGCCATGGCCGCCGCCGCACTGGGCGAGCTGTTCGGCATGGAACTGAGTCAGATCGAATATGCCGCCGAGGTGGCCATTGAGCACCACCTCGGTCTCACCTGCGACCCCATTGCTGGGCTGGTGCAAATTCCGTGCATCGAGCGCAATGCCGTGGCGGCCATGCGGGCAATCAATGCGGTCAGTCTGGCAAATTTTTTAACCGATTCTCGCAAAATTTCGCTTGACCTGATCATTCGAACGATGTATGAAACGGGGCGCGACCTGTCCACCGGCTACCGCGAAACGGCAGAGGCCGGGCTGGCCAAGTTGTACCCGCAGCTGAAAAAGGAGGGATTGTCTTGGAACGTTTCCTGAATTTGGATTGTGATCCGCGCAGCTATAATCCGCTGGCGCTGGCCTATATTGGCGACGGCGTGTATGAACTGCTGGTGCGGGAGCAAATTGTATGCGCCGGCAGCTGCGGCGTGAAAACCATGCACAGCAAAACCGTTGCGCGCGTGCGCTGCGAAGCGCAGGCGCGCGCGGCGGAACGCATTGCGCCGCTGTTGACCGACGAGGAGCAGGACGTGATGCGCCGCGGGCGCAACGCGCATCCGGGCCATGTGCCCAAGAACGCCGAAACGGCGGTCTACCACGCAGCCACCGGCTTTGAGACTTTGTTCGGTTACCTTTACCTCAAAGGGGCAATGGACCGCCTGCGCACATTGTTTTACGCGATTTGTGCCGATGAGCAGGAACCGGCCGAGTAAATGCGCAAAAAAAGCCGCGCCCGGCATCCCGCGCGAAAGCGAAATATCGGGCACGAACATGGACGAGCCGAAAATTACGAGCGCTCCTCGTGATTTTGCTGATTACTGTATGAGCGGCTGCTTCGATTTTGCTGCGCCTGCTGATTCTGCTGCTGCGCCTGCTGATTCTGCTGCTGCGCCTGCTGGTTCTGCTGCTGCTGTTTGTGACAAGAACTCATCGCGATCCCTCCTTTCTGAAGTATAGTATGGGCGGGTGCGCGGTGAAATATGCAAAGGAAGAAAGGAACGACAAAATGAAGCTGCCCGAGGCATTTTTGCGCCGCATGGCCCGGTTTCCGAATATGGAACTACAGGAATTGATCGCATGCATCGCGCAGCCGCGCCGCGGACTGCGTGTGAATCCGCTCAAATGCAATGCGGAATTGCTGCGGGCGGCGCTGCCGTTTGAGTTGGAATCGGCGCCGTTTTCGCCGCTGTCTTATTATCTGCCGAACAACGCAGAAGGCGTGGGGCGGTTGGCGCTGCATCACGCGGGCGCGTTTTATGTGCAGGAGCCATCGGCGGCGTCGGCTGTCACGGTGCTCGATCCGCAGCCGGGCGAGCGTGTGCTCGACCTGTGCGCGGCGCCGGGCGGAAAATCCACTCAAATTGCGGGTGCGCTCGCGGGGCAGGGGCTGCTCTGGGCCAATGAGCTCGTGCCCAATCGCGCCGAAATTTTGCTTTCCAACATTGAGCGGCTCGGCGTGCGCAACGCCGTGGTTTCCAGCTGCACGCCGGATGTGCTTTGCGCGACGCTGGCCGGTTTTTTTGACCGCGTGCTCGTGGATGCCCCCTGCTCGGGCGAAGGCATGTTTGGCCGCGACGAGCAGGCGATTGCCGAATGGAGCGAAGCGCATGTGGCGGCCTGCGCCGTGCGGCAGCAAAAAATTTTGGACAGCGCCGCGCAGGCCGTGCGCACCGGCGGCGTGCTGGTGTATTCTACCTGCACGTTTTCGCCGGAAGAAAATGAACAAACGGCGGCGGCGTTTTTGCGCGCGCATCCGGAATTCGAGCTCGAAGATGCGGGCGTGTCGTTTGGCCGCCCGGGCATTGCGGAATTTGCACCCGATGCGCCGGTCACACGCACGCGGCGCATTCTGCCCATGGACGGCGGCGCGGGCCACTTTGTTGCCCGGTTCCGCCGCACGGGCGAAAACATGTCTCACCCTGCAATGTATGTCTGCCCCAAACCCGACAAAGACGCGCAGAACCTGTTCGAAGCGCTCTTTTCGTGTGAATGCTGGGGCACGCCGGTGCGCTTTGGCGATCGGATTGTGCTGCTGCCCGCCGGGCTGCCGCGCATGGAGCGGCTGGGCGTGCTGCGCGCGGGCGTGGCGCTCGCCGAGGTGCGCAAAAATCGGCTCGAACCGATGCATGGCGTGTTTGCGGCCGCCCGCCCCGGCGAAGCGCGGCAGCAATGCACGCTTCCGGCCGCCGGCGCAGAAACCGACGCGTTTTTGCGCGGCGAAGAAATTCCCTGCGATGCGCGCGGCTACACGGCGGTGGATGTGGCGGGTGTGGCGCTCGGCTTTGGCAAAGCGTCGGGCGGCACGCTCAAAAACCGCTACCCCAAAGGCCTGCGGCAGCGTTAAATTTCGACGCAGCTTTTTTGCTTTTTCCATTGACAACGGCACGCCGATGGACTATAATAAAAACCAACAACCGCATATTCTTCGGGGCGGGGTGTGATTCCCCACCGGTGGTATAGCCCACGAGCGCTTTTTGCGCAGATTCGGTGTGATTCCGAGGCCGACGGTATAGTCCGGATGGAAGAAGACATTTTGTGACCGTTTTCGGGCCATATTCACGCTCCGTGCAAGCTGCATGGAGCGTTTTTTGTTGCCGAAAACATCGGAAAGAAGGATTTTTTATGAGCGTACAGGAAAAAACAATGGATGTCCGCCGGCTGACCGTCACCGCCATGCTCGCTGCACTGGCTTATGCGGCCGTGCTGCTCAGCCATGTGATTTTCCCGGTGAAGATCGAAGGCTTTTTGAGCTTGGATATCAAAGACAGTGTGATGCTGCTCGGCGCGCTGCTCTATGGCCCCGTCACCGGATTTCTGCTGGCGCTGGTGGTCAGCGTGTTGGAGCTCACCATCAGCACCACCGGTTGGATCGGGCTGATTATGAACGTCGTCAGCTCCGCGCTGTTCATCTGCCCGACTGCCGGGGTCTGGCGCTGCCGCAAAAATGCCCGCGGCCTGGCGCTCGGCCTGATCGTCGGCACGCTGGCGATGACCGCCGGTATGCTGCTGTGGAATCTTGTGCTCACGCCGATCTACATGGGGGTGGCGCGTGCGTTTGTGGTGGGGCTGCTGCTGCCGGTGATCCTGCCGTTTAACCTGCTCAAGGCCGCGCTCAATTCCGCGCTCACGGTCATGCTCTTCCGGCCGGTGCAGTCGGCACTGAGTCGGGCGCGTCTGCTTCCGCAGCCGGAGGCCGGAGAAGCGGCCCCATCGCGGGCACGCCGTGCGGTCACGGCGCTGGGCGGCCTGTTGGTTGCGGCCGCGCTCATTTGGGCCGCGCTGAAATGGAGCGGCGTGCTGTAACCCGTTTCCGCTTTTTTCGCGCAGAGCACTTGACAAATCCCGATGCGGCTGTTATAATAAAAACATTCAAAAAATAAATATTCCTTATCACGAGTGGCGGAGGGATCAGGCCCGATGATGCCCGGCAACCTGCGTGGAGCGCAAGGTGCCAATTCCTGCGGTGAAAACCGATAGATGAGGTGGAGATAACACGTCCGACTGGTTTTCCGGTTGGGCGTGTTTTTTGTGATGGGGAGCAGTCAACAGAAAGGAAACAATGCATTATGGCACATCATTTTTTCACATCGGAATCCGTAACCGAGGGGCATCCTGATAAGGTCTGCGATCAGATTTCGGACGCGATTCTCGACGAAATTTTGGCGCAGGATCCAAACGCGCACGTGGCCTGCGAAACCACGGCGACCACCGGTATGGTGCATGTGATGGGCGAAATTTCCACCACCTGCTATGTGGACATCGCCGCCATTGCGCGCCGCACCATCAAAGAAATCGGTTACGACGACCCGAGCTGCGGCTTCGACGGCAGCAGCTGCGCGGTGCTCACGTCGATCGACAGCCAGTCGCCGGATATCGCCATGGGCGTGAACGAATCATATGAAATGCAAAACGGCGGCGTGGACGAGCTCGACCGCATCGGCGCGGGCGACCAGGGGATGATGTTCGGCTACGCG
>CAKUME010000141.1 GCA_934667575.1 uncultured Eubacteriales bacterium
GTGCTGCTCATTTTGGTCGGCTCGTTCCGCGACCTCACGTTTTTGGGCATCGTGGTGGCCAACACGCTGATCGGCATCGTGCAGGAGATGCGCGCCAAAAAAGCGCTCGACAAGCTCCAGCTCGTCAGCGAGCCGCGCGCCACCGCCATTCGCGATGGCAGCCCCAAGCGCGTGCCGGTGGAAGACCTGGTGCTCGACGATCTGGTGCAGCTCGGCGCGGGCGCGCAAATTCCCGCCGATGCCGTGGTGTGCACCGGCTCGGTGAACGTGAATGAAGCACTGCTTACCGGCGAAGCCGACGAAATCACCAAATCCCCCGGCGACGAGCTGCTTTCCGGCAGCTTCATCGTGTCCGGCACCTGCACCGCGCGGCTCACCCGCGTGGGGCGCGAATCCTATGTGTCGCAGCTCACGCTGCAAGCCACCCAGTCGAAACGCGGCGAACAGTCCGAAATGATTCGCGCGCTCAACCGCCTGGTGCAGGTGGTGGGCATTGTGATCATTCCCATCGGCGTGGTGCTCTTTTTGCAGCAATACCTCACCGGCACGCCGTTCCGCGAAAGCGTGGTGGCCATGGTGGCCGCCGTGCTCGGCATGATCCCCGAGGGGCTCTATCTGCTCGCGAGCGTGGCGCTCGTGGTCAGCGTGATGCGTCTGGCAAAAAATCAGGTGCTGATTCACGACATGAAATGCATCGAAGCGCTTGCGCGCGTGGACGTGCTTTGCGTGGACAAAACCGGCACCATCACCCAAAACGAAATGCAGGTGGAGCAGGTGGTGCCGGTGGGCGATCACGACCCCGCGCAGGTGGATCGGCTCATTTGTGCGCTGGTGCAGAACATGAGCAGCGACAACGCCACCATGGCCGCGCTGCAAAAATACTTCACCGAGCCGTCGCCCGTGCGCGTGACGCAAACCTGCCCGTTCTCGTCCGAATTCAAATACAGCGGCGTGCAAACCACCCGCAGCAGCTATGTGATCGGCGCGCCGGAGTTTGTGCTCCGCGCGCAGGCGGAGCAGTTCCGCGATCAGCTCACCGTGTTCAGCGAGCAGGGCCGCCGCGTGCTGGCCTTTGCGGAATACGGCGGCAAGCTCGACGGCAAGCAGCTCACCGCCGAGGTCACACCGCTGGCGTTTGTGCTGCTCTCGAACCCCATCCGCCCCGAAGCGCCCGCCACATTTGCCTATTTTGCCGATAATGGCGTCGAAGTCAAGGTCATTTCCGGCGATAACCCGGTCACGGTGTCCAGTGTGGCGCAGCAGGCGGGCATCGCCCATGCGGATCAATATGTGGACGCGTCCACGCTCCAAACGCCTGCCGAGCTGGCCGAAGCGGTGCAGAATTACACCGTGTTCGGCCGCGTGACGCCCGCCCAGAAAAAAGAAATGGTGCTCGCGCTCAAAAAACAGGGCCGCACCGTGGGCATGACCGGCGACGGCGTGAACGATGTGCTCGCGCTCAAAGAAGCGGATTGCAGCGTGGCCATGGCCTCTGGCAGCGACGCCGCGTCGCAGATCGCCCAGCTGGTGCTGCTGGAATCCGACTTTTCCAAAATGCCCTCCGTGGTCAAGGAGGGCCGCCGCGTGGTGAACAACATCGAGCGCTCCGCGAGCCTGTTCCTCGTCAAAAACATTTTCTCGTTTTTGCTCGCCATCTTCTCGCTGGCGTCGTTTTTCAGCTACCCGCTGCGCCCCGCGCAGGTGTCACTGATCAGCATGTTCACCATTGGCATTCCGTCGTTCCTGCTCGCGCTCGAGCCGAACCACGCGCGCATTTCCGGCCGCTTTTTGCCCAACGTGCTGCGCAAAGCGCTCCCCGCGGGCATCACCAACTTCCTTTGCGCTGCCGCGCTGGTGCTCTATGGCAACGCCACCCGGCTCGAGGGCGACCAGCTTTCCACCATCTGCGCGCTGCTGATCGCGTTTGTGGGCTTCATGGTGCTGCGCCGCATCGCCGCGCCGTTCAACTGGGTGCGCGGCGTGGTGTTCGTGCTGCTCGCCGGGGGCTGCATCGGCTCGGCCATTTGGCTCAAGGGGCTGTTTGCCATTGAACCGTTGCCGTTCGGTCAGCTTTTGCTGCTCATGTTCATGTGCCTGTCGGCCATCACCGTGTTCCGCTGGATGAACGTGGGCACCGAGCGCGTGTGGGATCTGGCGTCGGCCCGCCGCGCGCAGGCCGGGGAGCGCAAGCAGCTCCGCCAGCGCCAAAAGGTGAAAAGCCGTGCCCAAAAGCAGCGCAGCAAACGCGCCCGCGCCGAAAAGCACGCCAAATAATGCAGCGTTGCAAATGCTTCCGCAAAACGGCGCGCACCGCATCAAAACAAAAAGGGGGCCGCAATGGCATCTTCAAAAAACAATAAGATATCCGCGCCGGTCATTCAGCGCCTGCCGCGCTACTACCGGATGGTTTCCGAGCTGGAGGAGGCGGGCGTCACGCGCATTTCGTCGCGCGAGCTGGCCGAACGCATGGGCCTCACGGCGGCGCAGATTCGGCAGGATCTGAGCTGCTTCGGCGGCTTCGGCCAGCAGGGCTATGGCTACACGGTGCCCCTGCTCCGGGAAGAATTTCGCAGCATTTTGGGGCTGGATCATCGCTACCGTGCCATTTTGCTGGGCGCAGGCAACCTGGGGCGCGCC
Organism: uncultured Eubacteriales bacterium; assembly: GCA_934667575.1. Classification (GTDB taxonomy): domain Bacteria; phylum Bacillota; class Clostridia; order Oscillospirales; family Acutalibacteraceae; genus RGIG4076. The sequence continues at coordinate 2,638 of CAKUME010000141.1, forward strand.
ATTGCGTACCATATTCCGTTCGAGCTGGAGGGCTATGTGCTCGTCGGCATTTTCGACCGCAGCCCGGCGCTGATCGGCACCCGAATCTGCGATTGGACCATCCGCCCGGAAACGGACCTCGAATCGTTTTGCGCGGCCTACCATCCGGATATGGCCATTCTCTGCGTGCCAACGGGCTCGGCGCCCGCGCTGGTCGATCGGCTGCTGCGTGCTGGTGTGCGCAATTTCTGGAACCTCAGCCACTACGACTTTTCGGTGGCGCATCCCGAAGCCACGGTGGAAAACGTGCATTTGAACGACAGCCTGATGACCCTGTGCTACCGGATGGCGAACCGGCCCGAGCCGTGACCCCCGCCTGCGCGTGCGACCCCGCGCGTTTTGCGTGGGCGTGCACCCAAGCGCTCGCCAGCCGCGACGGCGGCATTGGCACCTTGGGCGAAAAAAGCGTGCATGCCGCGCTCAAATATTATTTTGCGCCCGATCCCGCCACGCATGAGCGCCCAATTGGCCGTGCGGTGGCGGACATCGCGTCCCCAAACTTCGTCATCGAGATCCAGTCCCGCCAGTTTTACCGCCTGCAAAGCAAACTCGCCGCGTTTTTGCCGGAATATCCGGTCACGGTGGTCTATCCGGTGATTCGCCGCAAGCGCATCCGATGGTTTTCGCCCGACACCGGCGAGTTGCTCGAAACCGGCGCATTCCGCGCGTTCCGCAAGGACGTGCTCCTGCTTGCGGAGCTCTACGGCATCCGCGCGTTTCTGCCGCACCCGAACCTGCGCGTCTGCATTGCCGCGCTCGAGGCGGAAGACCTGCGTCTGCGCGACGGCTTCGGCGCGCAAAAGCGCATTCATGCCACCAAAATGGATCGCATTCCCACGCAGCTGCTGGCGCTCCGTTTCTTTTGCCGCCCGGCGGACTACGCCGTTTTTTTGCCCGACGCATTGCCCGACCCGTTCGACAGCGCCGCGTTTGCCGCCGCGCACCGCATCCCGCGCGACGCCGCGCACAAAGCGCTGCGGGTGCTCGAGGAGCTCGGCCTGCTCACCGTGCAGCGCAGCGGGCGGAATAACCAATATTACCGAAACACCTCGATTGAAAAGAAAGGACAGATTCCCCATGGCACTTCCGATTCAGATCCTTTACCACGATGACCAGCTGGAACGCATCACCAAAATCGCGCAGGGCGACTGGATCGACCTGCGCGCAGCCGAGCAGGTGACGCTCCGCGCAGGCGACTTCGCGCTGATTTCGCTCGGCGTGTCGATCCGGCTGCCCGCCGGCTACGAGGCGCACATTGCGCCGCGCTCCTCCACATTTAAAAAATGGGGGATTTTGCAGGTGAATTCCGTCGGCGTGGTGGATGAATCCTACTGCGGCGAGGGCGATATCTGGAAAATGCCGGTTTACGCCACACGCGACACCGTGATCGAAAAAAACGACCGCATTTGTCAGTTCCGCATCGTGGCCAAAATGCCCGAAGTGGAGCTGATTGCGGTCGATCACCTCAGCGGAGCCAACCGCGGCGGCTTTGGCACCACCGGAAGCAAATAATTTTTTTGCAAAATCCGTTCCGGGACTTGCGATTTTTGCGCCGGAGGGATATAATAAAAGTATCACACGGAAAGGAGTTTGTTCCAATGGCAGAAATTACGAAAGATACGATTATCGGCGATATTC
>CAKUME010000142.1 GCA_934667575.1 uncultured Eubacteriales bacterium
GGCACGCGCCGCCGAGCGAGCAGCCGTAGGCCGCATCCAGACGGGTGACGCCGTGCGCTTGCAGCCAATCCGTTATCTCATCCACCGTAGCTTCCACGGAAACAAAGTCCTCTCCCGTTGCGCCGTGACCGTCGTAGACCATCTGCATCACATGGTAATCCCGCGCCAGCAGCTTTACCGAATCGGTGAACGCCCACTCCGGCTCCGCCGTGCACGGCAAAAACAGCAGCGCCTTTTCATGCTCATTTCCGTATTCCAAAACGCTCATGCGCTTAACTCCCACCGTTCATGGCTTCTTTTCAAGAATGATGATCTTATTGGATATGTTCCGCACCAACGGGAGCTTGCCGAGCAGCCGATATATCGGCGCAAATACCGCCATGCCCTCGGTAAGCGAGTGCTCCGCAACAAACCGAAAATCGGGCAGAAGCGCGGCAAGCGTGATGCCGTTCTTTACGCCCCATGTGAATTTCGCATGGCTGCCCTCAATCGATTTTTCCTTAAAATGCTTCACGATCGTGGGATTCATCGTTTCAACAAAGACCGACGCCCGTTTGAATCTGGCGGCGATCACGGCAAATATGCGCTTCACCTCCGCCTCGCTCAGGTACATGGTCAAGCCCTCGATGATAATCAGCACGGGCGCGCCCTGTTCCGAGATGCGTGTGCCCCAATCCTCCATTGCGGACATGGCAATCTGTGAGACCGCACCGTTCTCCGGCAAAAGCTTCTCCCGCACTGCAATCGTTTCGGGCAGGTCGAGATTATACCAATGCGAATAGCCGCTCACCCGATCGCATCGGGTGTCCAGCCCGCAGGCAATGTTGACGACCACCGCACCGGGATTTTCGCCCAGCCACGCGCGCACCAGGCGGTCCAGCACGATCGTGCGGGCGATCACTCCGCTGTGCATGGCCACATCCTTGTCCGCAAGAGAAAAATCGTAATCAATTCTTCCGATGATCTCCTCGGCTTTCCGGTCGTGTATCGCACCGCGCCCCATGCTTTCCTTCGCGCGGGCATAAACGGTTTGCAGCATTGTTTCCGGCACACCGGAAAGCTTCATTTTTTCTGCCATATCGCATCACCTTTTCCTTTTTTGTCTGCCTGCCCAAACGGCGTTTGCAGCCATCCAAATGCACAGCGCCGCGTTGCCCGAGCCTTGGCTCAGAACAAAAATCCCATGTGGAGATATCTGCGCCGAGCGCCTGCCGGATATCCGGAATCAGCACAAACACGATCTGGAAAACGACCGTGTGCAATGCAAACATCCATCGCGGCAAAACGGTCCTTTTTGTCAGCACCGCAAAGGCGCTCGCCAAAATCAACAGAACCATACCCGCATAAGCAACGTACATTGCAGGCATCAGGCGGCTGTACTGCGCCTGTATCAGCGCGACGGTTTGCTCCCGTCCGAGCAGCGGCGAGAGCGTGGCCGTTCAATCGGCAAGGCTGCCGATAAAGAGGTGCAGCGCGCCGGCTGTGGCAATATAGATCACGCCACCCGCCAGAACCGCCATTCGGGTCTTGCGGTACTGCGGTCGTACCGAGCGGTAGGAAACGCGCACGGTAAAAAATCCGAGCGCCATGCCGCACAGCCCCGTCGCGATCAGCAGCGGCAGCCGCCACGGTTCCCATGATCCGTTCAGATATGCCTCCCGTGCAAACAGTCCGCGGTCGCCGGAGCTTGCCGGGATCACGCTCAGGCACAGATCACCAACCAGCATCAACAACGCGCCGAGCGCCCCCAGCAAGGCGTCTCTTTGGTATGCGTTCCGTTCTTGGATATTCACCTGCAACGATCCTCCCCTGTTGGTTAGTTTATGCTAACCCTGATGCTTTTTGAAAAGCCGCCCTGCGGCAGCTTATTTATGAAAACAATTCGATGCAGGCGCCATGCACCAGCAAATCCAGCACCTGCGGATACCGCGCACCGATCTGCGCCTTGTGGGAAATCGTTAAAATCAGCCCGCGCACGGTAGCCGTCGCCAGTTCCGCTCCGCCGTTCGGAATCAGTGCATTCGATTCGAGCAGCGCACGAATATGCGTTTCATCATCGTGGTAATGCTCCGACTTGATGTTTTCGGGCAGCCTCTGCAAAAGCGACGTTACATCGTTTTCGATAAAGGCCATCACGCCGGTTTCCGACATCCGCCTGCAAACGGCAAGAATCGCCGTTGCCGCACGCTCCGCCGGCGGCAGGCCGATATGCTCACGAAGCGCCCGATCGGCAACCTCATATAGTTCGGTGTGAATATCTTCGAGCACCGCAAAAAACAACAGTTCTTTGGAATCAAAGAATTTATAAAAGGAGCCTTTTGAAATGCCTACCGCTTGTGTCAACTGATCCACCGAAGTTTTGCGCATTCCGAGCGTGGCCGCACAATGCCGTGCTTCGGCGAGCAGCGCCTTGTAAATCTGCTCGGTTTCAAAATCGGAAAAAGCCAAATCCACGCCTCCTATAAAATATGACCGAAACGGTTTATCTGGTCATATTATAACATGGCGCGTCTCACTTTGCAATAGAAAATAAAATTTTCTGAATCTTGCCCGGCCCGGATTTTTGCCGCACAGATCATCCTCAAGCGCAAATAAAAACGCGGCGCCCACCGGGAAAAGTTCCCCGGCAGGCGCCGCATAAAGTTGAATTTTGTGACCGGTTGGTTAATCCTGATGCTCCGAGAGTGCGCGCGTCAGCCAAAAGTCCGCCATATCCAACGCACTATACAGCCCTTCGCGTTCGCCGTTTTTCAAAATGCGGCGGCGGGTGCGCAGGTTCGGGTCTGTGGAAATCAACTGAACCGAAACCGTTTCGGCCACGTCCAGCTCTTTGACCTTTTTCGTGCTTTTGATCTCCATTTTGACCACATACGGCTCGGCCATGCTGCCGTAATAGATGGTATTGCCGCAGCGCACCAGCGGCTTGCCTTTATAGGTCAGCGTTTTCTCACTCATATCAATCGCTCCTTCTCATGATCGGTTCTCTGCGGCGCATGCCCGCTCTGCCGGATAAAAAAGGGGCCTGCCGCATCGGCAAAGCCCCCATATTCCTTCGGTCAGCTGTCCAGATAGGACTGCACAAGCACTTGCAGCAGCTCATCGCGGTCAATCCTGCGGATAAGGCTCCGAGCATTGTTATGGGTCGTAATGTAGGTGGGATCCTCCGACAAAATGTAGCCAACGATCTGGCTGATCGGATTATACCCCTTTTCCTTGAGCGCATCGTATACTTCGGTCAGGATGGATTTGATCTCCGCCTGCCGCTCTGCGCCGAGCGAAAATGTCATCGTCTTATCAAACATGGACTCACCCCCACTAACTTATATTATAAACCATAAACCACCGGAATACAAGTGAAATTTTCGTGAACACAGGCAAATTGCTGCCCGATGCACGGGATCAGCTGCGCAGCACTGCGCCCACCGCCGTGAGCTGCTCCATGATCTGCTGCATCGTGCGGTTGATCTCTTCGTCCGAAAGCGTGTGATCGGCAGACCGAAGCAGAATGCGATAGGCCACGCTCTTTTTGTCGGCGGGAATTTGCGCACCCTGATACACATCGAACAGCTGCACCGATTCGAGCACGCCGTCGCCGCCGGCACGGATGGCCATTTCGAGCGTGCGCACCGGCGTGGCACGGTCGCAGATCAGCGCCAGATCGCGCGACACCGCCGGGAACTTGGGCAGCGGATGATACACCGGCGCGTGGTTTGCGTGGTCATAAAGCGCCGCCATGTTGAGCTTGGCTGCATAAACGCGTTCCTCAATGCCGTAATTCTGCGCAACGAGCGGATGCAGTTCGCCGAGCACACCAAAGCGCTTGCCGCCGATGGTCAGCTCCGCGCAGCGGCCCGGATGATACGCAAACTCGTGCGTGGCCGCGGCAATGTCCCAGCCCGACACCTTGAGAGTGGCAAGCAGCTCCTCCACCATGCCCTTGAGCCGGAAGAAGTCCATGCCGTCGCCGTAGCAGCCGATCATCAGCACGCGCTTTTCCTCGGGCAGCTCGTCGGCGCCGCGCGGAATATATTCGTTTGCAATCTCATAGAGCTTGGCCGACAGGTTGCGGTTGTTGTAGTTTTTCTGAAGGATCTCGAGCATCGAAGGCAGCGCGGTGGTGCGCATAATGCTGGTGTCCTCGCCGAGCGGATTGCGGATCACCAGCGAGCGGCGCAGCGGGTGATCCGCCGGCATCCGGATTTTGTCGTAATACTTGGGGCTGATGAACGAGTAGGTCATAATCTCGCTCAGCCCAAGCGCCTGCATGGTGTCCGCCACCTTGGCGGCAAAGTTCTGCTCGGGGGTATAT
>CAKUME010000143.1 GCA_934667575.1 uncultured Eubacteriales bacterium
AATTTCTGCACAGTGTCCGCTCCGATGCGGAACACGCAAAAAATGTCGGATTCCGCTTCATAAAAATTCGTGGAAAGAACCAAAGAAAGGGGCGTAAGTTTGGCAGTTGCGCCAAAAATAAAAAATTTCAAAAAAAGAATTGCAAAATGCACGTGGGCGTGGTATTCTGTTGAGGAATTGAAACCGGGGAGGTGTTTCCAATGTGATCGAATGCGGCCGATCCGCAGGAAAGCACATCGAGACCGATCGAACAACGGAACAAACGACCGCCGCAAGAGCTTGCGGCAATGAGAGATGGGGAAAAATATGCATCACATACGATGGATATGGCAGAAGGCGCCGGGCGAGCGCTGGAAACTGATTTTGAGCTATTTGCTTTATGTGACGGCGGTGCTGTGGCTGATGATCAACCCGCGGCTGTCGGCCGAGCTGATCGACCGCGGCGTGCGGGGCGGCGAAACCGAGATCATTCTGCCGCTGGCGCTGCTGATGACCGGCGTCACATTTCTGCGCGCGCTTCAGATGTATATCAGCGCGGTGCTGAGCGACTGGGGCAGCCAGGGGCTGATCTATAAGACCCGCCGCGCGCTGTATGAAGAAATGCAGCGCAAGGATATGCGGTTTTTTGACCACAACCGCACCGGCGACCTGATGACTGCCATGAGCAGCGATATGGACGTGGTGCGCTTTAATGTGGCCTATATCTGGCGGCGGCTGGCGTATTGCATTGTGCTGTTTTTGGCGGCGGTGATCTACTACTTCACGGTGGACTGGGTCTACGCGCTGGCCATGCTGGCGGTGTCGCCCGCCATTGTGCTCATTATGTGGTTCTATCGCAAGCGCGTGCGCCCGATGTATATCGAGCTGCGCGAGCGCTTGTCGCGGCTGAGCACTCGCGCGCAGGAAAACATCGACGGCAACCGCGTGGTGAAGGCGTTTGCCAACGAGCAGTACGAAATTGACCGATTTGCCGACCGGAACCGCTACTACCTCGACCAGAACCTGGTCACGGTGAAGGCGTGGCTCAAGGTGTATCCGTGGGTCGAAATTCTGTCGCAGATGCTCACGGTGGTGAGCCTGCTGGTGGGCGGCCTGATGATTATTGACGGCAAGATGACCATTGGCCAGTATTGGGGCTGCAATTCGCTGGTGTGGGCCATTTCGATGCCGCTGCGCGAGCTGGGCTCGCTGCTCAACGAAATGCAGCGGTTCAACGCCTCGTGCGACCGGCTGATGGCGATCGAGCATTTTCCGATTCGCATCCACAGCCCCGAAAACGGCGGCTTTGTGCCCAAGGCGCACGTGACGGGCGATATTGAGCTCAAAAACGTGACGGTGAAGTTCGACCGCCGTGTGGTGCTGGACGATGTGAACCTGCACATTCGGCCCGGCCAAACGGTTGCGATCATGGGTGAAACGGGCTCGGGCAAAACCACGATCACCAACCTGATCGCGCGGTTCCGCGACCCGAACGAGGGCAGCGTGGCGGTGGACGGCGTGAATGTGAAAGACTGGAATTTGCAGGCGCTGCGCCACCACATTGGCATGGCCACGCAGGATGTGTTCCTGTTTTCGGACACGATCGACGGCAACATCGCCTATGGCGATCCCGATCTGCCGGAGGAAACGGTGCACGATTTTGCGCGCCGGGCCGACGCGGACGAATTCATTCGCAAAATGCCCGACGGCTACGACACGATCATCGGCGAACGCGGCGTGGGCCTTTCGGGCGGTCAGAAGCAGCGCATTGCGTTGGCGCGTGCGCTGGCGCTGCGGCCTTCGATTCTGATTTTGGACGATACCACCTCGGCCGTGGACATGGAAACGGAAAAATACATTCAGAATCAGCTGCGGGAGCTGGATTTTGACTGCACAAAGATCATCATTGCGCAGCGCATCTCTTCGGTGCGCCACGCCGACCTGATTTTGGTGCTGCGCGACGGCAAAATTGCCGAGGCGGGCACCCACGAGGAGCTGCTTGCGCAGCACGGCGAATACTATGAGATCAACGCGATTCAGCGCGGCAGTGTGGAAGGAGTGAACTGCTGATGGCACGCAACAAATACGACGTGGACGAAAGCCTGGAAACCCCCTTTGACCTGCGGCACTTTAAGCGCAGCCTGGTCTATTTGAAGGCGCACAAGCGCAAGATGATCGCGGCGCTCGCGTTCAGCGCGGCGGGCACGCTGTTTGGTCTGCTCACCCCGCAGCTCACGCAGTATGCGCTGGATGTGAGCATTCCGGAAAAAAACGTGACGCAGCTGCTGCTGATCTGCCTGGGCGTGCTGCTGTGCATTATGGCGGATGTGCTGATGGCGCGCAAACGCGCGTATATGATGGCCGAGATCACGCAGCAGATCATCTATGACCTGCGCATGGATATTTTCAGCCATTTGCAGAAGCTGCCGTTCACCTATTACGACAACCGCCCCCACGGCAAGATCCTGGTGCGCGTGGTGTCGTATGTGAACAACGTGTCCGATATGCTCTCCAACGGCCTGGTCAACTTTGTGCTCGATCTGGTGAATATCATTTTCATCGCGGTGTTCATGATGATCACATGCTGGCAGCTCGGGTTGGTCATTTTGGCGGGCGTGCCGTTTTTGGTGCTTGCGTTTGGCATCATCAAGCCCAAGCAGCGCCGCGCGTGGCAGCATTTTTCGAACAAAAACTCGAACCTGAATGCCTATTTGCAGGAAAGCATCGACGGCATGCGCCTCACGCAGATTTTCACGCGCGAAAACGTGAATGCGGGCATTTTTGATAACCTGTGCGAAAAATCGCGCCATGCGTTTGTGTATGCGGCGGCGGTGTCGAACATTATGGGTACCTGCACCGAAACGATCGCACAGGCGGTCACGGGCGGCATCTACGTGGTGGGCGCGGTATATATGGCGCAGGCGGTCACGGCGGGCACGCTGTTCGCAATGGCCAACTATGCGTCGCGCTTTTGGCAGCCGATCACAAGCCTGGCAAACCTGTATAACACGTTCATCAACACCATCGCCTATTTGGAGCGCGTGTTTGAAACGATCGACGAGCCGGTGGACATTGACGATGCCCCCGATGCGCACGAGCTGCCGGAGATGCGCGGTAAGGTGGAATTTTGCAACGTGACGTTCGGCTATGAGCCGGGCAAAGAAGTGCTGCACAACGTGAACTTCACGGTGGAGCCGGGCCAAAGCATTGCGCTGGTGGGCCCCACCGGCGCGGGCAAGAGCACGATCGTGAACCTGATCTCGCGGTTCTACGACGTGCAGGGCGGTGCGGTGCGCATCGACGGCCACGACGTGCGCGAGGTCACGCTGCATTCGCTGCGCAGCCAGATGGGCATCATGCTTCAGGACAGCTTTATTTTTACCGGCACGATCGAAGAAAACGTGAAATACGGCCGGCTGGATGCGACCATGCAGCAGGTGCAGGAGGCATGCCATGTGGTGCACGCCGACGAATTCATTGAATCGCTGCGCCACGGCTACCGTGAGGAGGTCAAGGAGCGCGGCGGGCTGCTCTCGCAGGGGCAAAAGCAGCTGATTGCGTTTGCACGCACGATCATCTCCGACCCGAAGATTCTGATTTTGGACGAAGCCACCTCGGCCATCGACACCAAAACCGAAAAGTATGTGCAGGAGGGCATTGCGCATCTGCGTCGTTCATCATTGCGCACCGGCTTTCGACCATTCAGGACTGCGATCGGATCATGTATATTTCGGATAAGAATATTCAGGAATACGGTACGCACGAGGAACTGATGGCGCGTCACGGGCTGTATTATCAGCTGTATACGGCGCAGCTTACCGACACCAAAACCACAGAGTTGGTGGGTTCGTAAGTAGGCTGTGTTTTGGTGCGCATTTCCATCTGGGCTCGCGGGGCGCGCCCTTTTGCCTCCGGCAAAACCGATGGAAATGCCGAAGCCGATCGGCACGGCGGAAAACGGCGGACGGTGCAACAAAACGAGCGGGCGCTGCGGCGATGAAGCTGCGGCGCCCGCTTTTTGCGCAAAAAATCGGAAAAAGACCGGAAAAAAGCAAGACAAACGCGCCGGAATGCGCTATAATAAAAAGAAATGATTTCTGAAAGGGGCAACTGATTTTGAAAATCATCCGAAAAATATCGCTGCTGCTGGCGGCGGCGATGGTGGGCGGCGCACTGTGCGGCTGCCAGAGCAAACCGATCGCGTCCGATGCAAAGCTGCTGAATATCGGCGGGCAGGACGTGACCACGGAGGAATACCGCTATGTTTATCTGTCGCTCAAAAAGCAGTATGACCAGGGCGATGACAGATATTGGAAGAAC
>CAKUME010000144.1 GCA_934667575.1 uncultured Eubacteriales bacterium
TAACGCCCGGCCAGTTGCCTACAAATTGATTTGAACCGGTCAGTGCGTTAAACAGCGTGGTTTTGCCGCAATTTTGATTGCCTGCCAATGCGAAAATCATGTGTGCTGCTCCTTTACCTGAATATTGGCTGCATCGGCCTTGCGCAGCGTGAGCTCATAGCCGCGCACCCAAATTTCCATGGGATCGCCCATCGGCGCGAGCTTTTGCACCCGCACCTCCGTGCGCGGAATCAGCCCCATGTCGAGCAGCCGCAGCCGCAGTGCGCCCTCGCCGCCCACCTTTTCAATTACTGCCGCGTGCCCCACCGGCAATTCGGCCAATGTCATTTCATGCGTCCCCTTTCGCTTTGCAAACGTCGTTTTTTTGCTGTGAATTTGAAAAGTTAGAATAAACTAACTTTTTCAATTGATTACATGGTATTATATGAGCGGAGGAAAGTCAAGTATTTTCAAAAAAAAACCGGAAAAATCTCTTTTTTATTTTGCGCGGATGGAGTATAATAAAAAAAGAAAACGGGTGCATCAATCGCAGCAAAGGAGCGTGTGACAATGGTTTCCACCAATGAATTTTATTTTACGGCCCAAAACGGCGCGGCGCGCGTTCATGTTCGGGAATGGCTGCCGGAAACGGAGCCGAGCGCGGTGCTGCTCATCGCGCACGGCATGGCGGAGCACATCGGCCGCTACGATGAATTCGCCTCTTTTTTGGCGGATTATGGCATTCTGGTGGCGGGGCCGGATCATTTGGGCCACGGCAAAACGGCGGCGACCCACGAGGAACAGGGCTTTTTTGCCGAGCGGAACGGCTGGCAGATGCTGGTGGACGCGATGCATCAGCTCCAGCAGATCGAAACGGACGCGCACCCGGGCGTGCCGGTGTTTTTGTTTGGCCACAGCATGGGGTCGTTTGTGGCGCGCACGTTCATGATCGATTACGGCGACGACCTCGCGGGGGTCATTTTGAGCGGCACGGGCGATGTGAGTGAGCCCACGCTGCGGGTGGCGCAGGCATTGGCGGCCGTCGAACGCCGTAAGCACGGGCCCGCCTATCGCAGCCCGCTGCTCGACCGGCTCACCACGGGCGCTTATAATAAGTCGTTTGCGCCCGCCCGCACCCCGTTCGACTGGCTCTCGCGCGATCCTGCGGTGGTGGACGCCTACTGCGCCGACCCCGATTGTGGCTTCACCTTCACGGTGGCGGCGTTTCAGGATCTGTTCAGCGGGCTGCTGCGCATCCGCAGCCGGCGCAATCTGGCCAAAATTCTGCCCACCATGCCGGTGCTCATGTTTGCGGGCGCCGAGGACCCGGTGGGCGACTTTGGGCGCGGCGTGCAGCGGGTGGCGCACATGCTGCAGGACGCCGGGCTGCGCAATGTGATGGTCAAGCTCTATGCGGGCGACCGCCACGAGGTGCTCAACGAGCCCAACCGCGGTCAGGTGTACGCCGATGTGCTGACCTGGATCGAAAACCGCATGTAAAATCAAAAAAATCCGGCATTCGCATTGCGCGAATGCCGGATGCGGCAGCTCGGCGGAGGCTTACACCGTGGTGCGCAGCACACGCCCCACGCCGGTCACGGTGTAGTCACCCAGCCCGGCGGGCAAAAACACGCTGTCGCCGCGCCGCATGGTCACGCTGTTTTCGGCGCACGAAACGGTGAGCGTGCCCGTGCATTCCGTGCAGAGCAGCGAGTGAAAGCTGTCGCGGTCCGCCGCAAAGTGCGCTTCGCCGTAAATGTCCAGCGCGTGCACCGTAAAGTAGCTGCACGAGGCGAGCAGCCGGTCGGCGTAGCCGTCGCAGGCTTCGGGCGAGCCCTGCGTCACCGGGTAGCGCGCCGGGCCGCGATGGGTCACGTCGAGCGCTTTGTCAATATGCAGCGTGCGGGGCTTGCCGTCGGTGCCCACGCGGCCGTAGTCATACACGCGATAGGTCGTGTTGGAATTCTGCTGGATTTCGGCAATTAAAGTGCCCGCGCCAATGCCGTGCAGCGTGCCCGATTCAATAAAAAACACATCGCCCTTGTGCACCGGCACTGCGTGCACCACCTCGAGCAGCGTCTGATTTTGAATCCGCTGCGCAAATTCCTCTTTGGAAATTTCGTGGTCAAAGCCGTAGATCAACTGCGCGCCGGGTTCGCAGTCCACCACATACCACATTTCGGTTTTGCCGGGTTCGCCCTCCACGCGCATCGCGTAGTCGTTGTTCGGGTGCACCTGTACCGACAAATTCTGCTTGGCGTCGATCAGCTTGATGAGCACCGGGAACCGGTCGAACGCGGCGCAGTTCGTGCCGAGCGCTTCCGGGCCCTCCTGCGCCAAAAACGCCGCCAGCGTGTGCACCGCCGCCGGGCCGTTTTCCACCGTGGAAAGCCCGTCCGGATGGCACGACAGCTCCCACGATTCCGCCACCTTGGCCAGATCCGTTTTTTTGCCCCACTCGGTTTTGAGCCGCGTGCCGCCCCACAAATAATCCTTAAAGGCCGGCTGTATTTTCATAATATAACGCATCGTCCTGCACCCCTTTTGCATATTCTGCCTTTTATCATACTCGTTTGCACGCCGATTGTCAATTGCTTTTGCTTGACATTGCGGCGATTTTGCATTATTATGAAAAGCAGAAACTTCAGGGAAAGGTTCGATGGGCATGAGCGTTTGGATAGGCAATGTGGAAATTCGCGGGCCGGTGGTGCTCGCACCGATGGCCGGGGTGGCGGATCGCGCGTTTCGCGAGCTGTGCGTTTCGTTTGGCGCGGCTTATGTGGTGAGCGAAATGGTGAGCGCGAAAGGGCTGCGGTATCACGACAAAAAAACCGCCGCGCTGATGACGCTGTCGGACACCGCGCGCCCGGCGGGCATTCAGCTGTTCGGCGACGACCCCGAGATCATGGCCGAGGGCGCACGCCGCGCCATGGATTTTGGCCCCGATATCATCGATATCAACATGGGCTGCCCCGCGCCCAAGGTGAATTCCAGCGGCGGCGGCGCGTCGCTGATGAAGGACCCCGCGCTCTGCGGCCGCATTGTGCACGCGGTGGCGCGCGCCGTGCCGGTGCCGGTCACGGTGAAGATCCGCAAAGGGTGGGACGAGCATTCCGTGAACGGCGTGGAGGTGGCCAAAATCTGCGAGGCCAACGGCGCGGCGGCGATCACCATTCACGGCCGCACGCGCGCGCAGATGTATGCCCCCCGCGCCGATTGGGATTATATTGCGCAGGTCAAGCAGGCGGTGCGGGTGCCGGTGATCGGCAACGGCGACATTGTGCATCCGCTCGACGCGTCGCACATGATGGAGCAAACGGGCTGCGACCTGGTCATGATCGGCCGGGCCGCATGCGGAAACCCGTGGATTTTTGCCCGCACGCGCGCATGGCTCGAGGAGGAGCGCGCCATTCCCGAGCCGGGCGCCGCCGAAAAAATGCGCGTGATGTGCTGCCACATTGCGCAGCTCTGCGCGCAGGACGGCGAAGCCCACGGCATGCTCGAGGCGCGCAAGCACGCGGCGTGGTATATGCGCGGGCTGCGCGGCGCGGCCGAATTTCGGCGCGCGGCGGGGGAACTGACCACGCTCGCCGAGCTTTACCGCTTAGCGGCGCAGGTGATTGCCGCCAATGAATAACAAAGGAGCGACCAACGCATGAAAGAAGATATTTGCAGCATTCCGGTCAGCGAGGTGTTCGAGCCGAAAGACGGCTGCCCGATCTGCCGGATGCGCGCCACGGTGGAGGCGCACTTGGTGGACTATATTACCGGCGCGGCGATGATGGAGCCGGACGTGCGCGAAGAAACCAACCGATCCGGCTTTTGCGCGCCGCACTACCGCCAGATGCTGGCGCGGCGCAACCGCCTTTCGGTGGCGCTCACACTCGAAACGCACCTCAAAACGATCGAAGGGTTGCTCGATTTCGGCCCCAAAGGCCCCGGCAAGGCGGAGCTGGACGCGCTGCACACCGCCGCCGCCGAATGCTTTGTTTGCCGTAAGGTCGACTGGGCGGTGGATCGAATGCTCACCACGGTGTTTTTGCTGTGGCAAAAGGAGCCGGATTTTCGCGCGCTGTTCGACGCGCAGACCGATCTGTGTCTGCCGCACGCCGAGCTGCTGCTGCGCCGCGCGCAAAAGGAAATGAACCGAAAAAACTATGCGCTGTTTGCGCAGGCGGCGGCGCGCGTGTGCCGCAAGGCGCTCGATCCCGCAAGCGAAAACGTGTCGGCCTATTGCAAAATGTATGACTACCGCAATTCCGGCGGCGATTGGCGCGCGACCAAAAATGCGGTCGAACAGGCGCTGGATGTGCT
>CAKUME010000145.1 GCA_934667575.1 uncultured Eubacteriales bacterium
CCCGCCCTCGGTGATCCGCTCCTGCGGGCTGTCGCCGGAGGAAACCGAAATTTTGGTGGCGTTTCGTTCCATGGATCCGGACGAACGCGAGGCGCTCCTGCTTTCCATGCGTGACCGGGTAAATCAGCGCTACGCAAACCCGGAAAAGAACTTTTGATTTTTGCGCATAAAAATCCCGTCGATTTCCAGTCAATCGGAAACCGGCGGGATTTTTTTCTTATTTGTCGAACTTTTTCTTGGGCTGCGCTTCCACCGCATCGGCGGCGGCATTGAGCCAATCGCCTTCAAACAGCTCGAGCACGCCCTGATCGCACTGACGCGCCAATTCGGGATTGATCGGCAGCCGGCCGAGCACCTTCAGGCCATATTTCTGCGCAACCTCGTCCAAATGGCTCTCGCCAAACACCGAGATCTTTTTGCCGCAGTCGGGACATTGAATATAACTCATATTCTCCACCACGCCCACGATCGGGATCTCCATCAGGTTGGCCATTTCCACGGCCTTGGCCACAATGGTGGACACCAGCTCCTGCGGCGAGGTGACAATAATAATGCCGTCCACCGGCAGCGACTGGAACACCGTGAGCGGCACGTCGCCGGTTCCCGGCGGCATATCGACGAACATATAGTCCACGTCGCCCCACATCACATCCGTCCAGAACTGCTTCACCGTGCCCGCGATCACCGGGCCGCGCCACACCACCGGATCGGTGGGATTTTCGAGCAGCAGGTTCAGCGACATCACGCCAATGCCCGTTTTGGTGCGGGTGGGCAGAATGCCCTCGTCGGTGCCCGAAGCGCGCTCATGCAAGCCAAACACCGTGGGGATCGACGGGCCGGTAATGTCCGCGTCCAAAATCGCCGTGCGGTGCTCCCGCCGGTTCATCAGAATGGCCAACATCGACGTAACCAGCGATTTGCCCACGCCGCCCTTGCCGCTGACCACCGCAAAGACCTTTTTGACGTTGCTGTGCTTATTCTGCGGTTCCAGCAGGCTTTCCGGCTGGCGCTGCGCGCACTGTTCGCCGCAGCTGCTGCAATCGTGCGTACATTCACTCATTGAAATCAAACTCCTTGTCTGTTCTATTTCATTTCATCGCCGCCGCGCAGGCAGGATTTGCCCGCGCAGCGAACGGAAACGTCCCATGCATTGATTTTTCTCAAAAGAAACAGTGTTTTTAACCGGCATCCGCCGGCAATGTGCGGCCGCGAAAACGGCGATCACTTCTCCGCCGCAGGCACCGGCACGCCGCCCACAAACACATGGCGCGGGCGGTAGGCCGCATCCGTGACCAGAATGTCGGCACGCTTGCCGGGGGTGAGGCTGCCGGTTTCGCCGTCCAGCTTCACCGCGCGGGCGGGCGCCATCGACGCCGCAAAAAATGCATCCGCCGGGGCAATGCCAAACGAAATGGCACGGCGCACGCACTCATCCAGCGGGGTGATCGACCCGGCAATGGTGCCGTCGTCCAGCTCGCAGCGGCCGTTGCGCACCGTAATGTGGTGCCCCGCCACATCCTCGCCCTGCGTCCCCTCGGCCATGCCGGTGAGCACCAGGCTGTCGCTGATGAGCATCACATGCCGCCCCAGCAGGCGGAATGTGGCGCGAACGATTGCCGGATGCACATGCCGCCCGTCCGAGATCAGCTCGGCGTTCACGCCGGCGGTATCCCACACCGCGCCCACCACGCCCGGCGCACGGTGGGTGGCGCCGGTCATGCCGTTATACAGGTGTGTGGCTTCGGTTGCACCCGCCGCAAACGCGGCGCAGGCGGTTTCGTAATCGGCGGCCGTGTGCCCCACCGAAACGGTCATCGTGCGCGCGGCTTCCCGAATAAAATCCAGCGCGCCGTCCGTTTCGGGCGCAACGGCAATCAGCCGCACCAGGCCGTCCGGGTTCAGCCGCCGCAGCATCGCCATGTCCGGTGCGGCAATCCATTCGGCCGGCTGTGCGCCGCGCTTGCTCATGCTGAAAAACGGCCCCTCCATGTGCGCGCCCGGCACCCACGCGGCCGTTTCGTCGGGCGCGCGCAAATATTCGCGCAGCGCATGGAGCGCGTCGGCAATCATCGCTTCGGGCATGGTCATCATCGTGGGCAGCACCGCCGTTACGCCGTGCTGCGCCTCAAACCGCAGCGCCTGTGCGATTGCCGCCGGGTTGGTGCGGGAATAGTCTGTGCCCACGGCGCCGTGGGTATGCACATCGATCAGCCCGGGCGTCACATGCAGCCCGGTGCAGTCCAGCGTTTCGCCGTCCTCGGTCAGATTCGGCCCAATTTCGGCAATTTTCCCGTTGCAGATCCGCAAATCGCCCGTTTCCCATTCAAAACGGTCATTCAGCAGTTGTGCGTTTTTCAGCAGCATGAAATTCGTCCTCCTTTGCAAACGCCTGCCGACGGTAGTCCGTCGGCGTGACGCCGGTTTCCTTCAGGAATACCTTTGAAAAATAATTTTGGTTGGAAAACCCGCACCGCGCGGCCACCTCTTTGATGGAGCGGCGCGAATGCGCGAGCTGTTTCTGCGCCTGCTCCACCCGCACCCGAGTGATGCAATGGCCAATGCTTTCGCGGTAGCGGCTGCGGAATGCGTTGATCAGCGTGGCGCGGCTGCAAAAAAAATGCCGGTGCAGCACGTCGAGCGTGAGGGGTTCGGCGTAGTTTTGGTGAATATAATCATACACCGCCGGAGCCAGATCGGCTTTTTCGGGATTGAACCGATTGCTCAGCGATATGTATTTGGCGCAGATATCCATAATTTGCATGCAGGCGCGCATTTGCTCGGGGTCGTGCAGCTCCATGGCGGCCAGCTTTTCGCGCAGCTCGTCCGGGTCGCGCGCATAGGGCAGCGCCTCCCGCAGCACTTCGCGGCGCGTGCCCTCGGGCCGACAGAGCGTTTGCCCCATCATCAGATAGCCGATCAGGCTGCCAAAGCTGTAAATGGGCGCCACCGCTTCGTGCAGCCCGAACCGGCAGCGGTAAAAGGTGATGCCGCTGCTGTTTTTGACCCGCGCAAACGCCTGCTGATCCGATTCGCGGCACATGCGCAGCGCCTGTTCATTGCGCTGAAGCTCGGCGCAAAACGGGCAATGCGCCGGCGGCCACGCCACAATTTCGTGGAACTGCGTGTCGTGCACGCTGAGCCGCAGGCCGGAAATTTGGTGCAGCTGCTGCAGCACGGTAATCAGTTCGATGTGGTCATCCATGGCTCCTCGCCCTCCCTTCTGCGAATTCGGATAAGCTTACACGATTTTACTTATTATTATACGCTATTTTCTTGAAAAAAAAAAGAGTTAATATTATAATATAAAAGAAGAATTTGAAAATTTTTTTGAAAGGATGATTTTCATGACTCTGGTCATTATGGCAGCGGGCATGGGCAGCCGCTACGGCGGGCTCAAGCAGATCGACCCGGTGGGGCGCAACGGCGAATTCATTCTTGACTATTCCATTTTTGACGCGATCGCGGCGGGCTTTGATCATGTGGTGTTCATTATCAAAGAAGAAAACTACGACGATTTTCGCAGCACCGTGGGCAAGCGCATTGAGCGCGCGATTCCGGCAGACTATGTGTTCCAAAAGCTGACCGACATTCCGGCGCCTTTTGCGGTGCCGGAGGGCCGCACCAAGCCTTGGGGCACGGCGCACGCGGTGCTCACGGCCGCGCCGGTGGTGCACGATAACTTTGCCGTGATCAACGCCGACGATTTTTACGGCCGCGACGCATTTTTGCAGCTGGGCGCTTTTCTCAAGCAAACGCCACAGAACGGCAATCCGGCGCAATACTGCATGGCGGGCTATGTGCTCAAAAACACACTGACCGAAAACGGCCATGTGGCGCGCGGCGTGTGCACCACCGACGCCCACAGCTACCTGACCTCGGTGACGGAGCGCACGCGCATTCAGCGCATCAACGGGCAGGTGCAGTTCTGCGAGAACGAGGTGTGGACCCCCATTGACGAAACCTGCACCGTTTCCATGAATTGCTGGGGCTTTACGCCCGCGCTGTTCGACGCCATTCGCCGCAACATGGGCACCTTTTTTGAGCAGGTAAAGCAAAATCCGCTCAAGGCAGAATATTTTCTGCCCACCGTGGTCACCGACCAGATTCGCGACGGCAGCTGCACCGTGCGCGTGCTGCACACCGACGCGCGCTGGTACGGTGTGACGTATCATGACGACAAAGCCACTGTGGTGCAAAAAATCAACGAAATGACCCAGGCCGGCATTTATCCGGAAAAACTCTGGGGCTAAAAGGGATGTGTGGGATCATGAGTGTAAAAATAGAAGAC
>CAKUME010000146.1 GCA_934667575.1 uncultured Eubacteriales bacterium
TTCGTCTCCTTTTTGCCGCGTGAGCTTCCACGCGTAGACCCCCGCATAAATGATCATTGCGAGCAGCACCGCGCGCTTCACCCAGATCACCCAGCTGAACGACAGCCGCTCGTCGGTGAGCGCGTCGATGAGCTTATAGGTGCCCAGCAGCGCCAAAAAGCCGCTCATCACGCGGTAGATGCGCTCCTGATGCAGGCACACGATCAGCAGCAGCGCCGACAGGTAGCAAATGGCCACCATGATCCAAGGGCTCATGTGTGTTTCGTTCCTTTCCAATGGTTTTGCAAAACGCGCCGCGCGCGAGCCCGGGCGGCAAAAGCGGAGCGCGGCGGGCAAATGCAATGCGGGATTCTGCTTTATTCATTATACCGCTGCGCGGCGGGCGCGTCAATTCCTGCGCGCAAAATTTACGATTCCGTTACATCTTCGGGCGCGCGGTGCGATACAATAAAAGCAGCACCGGTTTCGGCTCGGAACCGGATATTTTGCAAATGGATTGCATGGAGGCGAAGGAATATGCCCAGAGGAGGATTTGGCGGCCCGGGTGGTCCCGGCGGTCCGGGCGGTTTTGGCGGGCCCGGCGGTCCGAGTGGGTTTGGCGGCGGCCCCGGCGGCCCGCGGCCGGGTGGATTTTGGGGTCGGCCGTTTCGGCCGGCTCCGCCCCCGCCCCCGCCGCCCGGCGGCGGATGGGGCCCGCGCCCACCCTACCGGCGCGGCTGCTGCGGGTGCTTTTTGCCCGTGCTTATGGCGGCCGGCGCGGCCATTGCGGCGCTCATTGCACTGCTGGTGTAAGCGAACCGCACGTTCCGCATAAAAAAGTCCTGTCGAATGCGCTTCGACAGGACTTTTTGTTTTTTTAGTGCAGCCCGATAAAGCTGAACACCCCCGCGCTCACCAGCGCCATGATGACGCCCGCCAGCACCACGCCGCCCATCACCGCGAGCACCGTGGACTTAAAGTCCATATCCAAAATGCTGGCCGCGAGCGTGCCCGTCCAGGCGCCGGTGCCCGGCAGCGGAATGCCCACAAAAAGCAGCAGCGCCCAAAAAAGCCCGCGCCCCGCCTTGGATTGCAGCTTTTGCCCGGCCTTTTCGCCTTTTTGGAGGCACCAGGTGAAAAATTTGCCGATATACTTTTTGTTCGCGCCCCATTTGAGCACCCGCCGCGCAAAAAGATAAATCAGCGGCACCGGCAACATATTGCCGATGATCGCCACGATATACGACGGCACCAGCGGCAGCTGCATGCCCACCGCATAGGGAATGGCGCCACGCAGCTCAATGATCGGCACCATCGAGATGAAAAAAATACAAATGTATTTTCCAATTGTTTTCATGGTGTTTCCTTTCCGGTTCCGGCCGGAAATTTGAGGAATGCGCGCGGGCCGTACCGTGTTTTATTGTAGCAGGCAGCCGGGAAAAATGCAAGCACCGCAGATAAATTCCTTGCAATTGGGCAAAATATTTTACCTGCGCTTTACAATTGCGCAGAGCAGCAGGCAAAAAAGCACCGCCGCAGCTGCCAGCGCTGCGCCGCCCACAGCCCGGCACCGCCGTTGGCGCGGTGGACGCGCGGCTGCGGCGGTTTGGGCAGACGCTTGAAGAAACGCCTGTGCCGAATGCGGCGCCGGGGGGTGCATTGAACCGGCGCCTGCGCCCAGATCGGCGCCGCATTCCGGGCAGCTCGTTGCGCAGTCCTGCGTAACGCAGCCGCATTTCCAGCAGGTTTTTGCCATGTTTGTTCCTCCTTGTATTTTTCGGTATTATTATAACACACGTCTTTCGTTCATACAACACGTTTCGGGTTTTGTGTTGCAAATTGACCGGCAGTTTTATAAACTAATATATACATACGCGAAAAATGTTGAAAGGGGACGAAATCCAATGCAATTCGGCGATGTGCTGCGCAGTTTGTTGGCTCAAAATCAAATCACCCAAAAGCAGCTCGCCAAAAGCCTGAATATTGCGCCCTCCACACTTGGCAACTACATTCAAAACAGCCGCGAACCGGACTTTGAAATGCTGAAGGAGATTGCGGCGTATTTCGGCGTTTCGGTGGATTACCTGCTGGACTATCATCCGACGAAAAGCGCTGCCCGCGAGGAAGGTCTGGTGCAAATTTATCACTCGCTTTCCCCCACATTGCAAACGTTATACCTGGAGCAGGGCCGCCTGCTCGCACAAATGCATCAGGAACACAAGGTGTGACCCCTGCCCCATGATACGCCGACCGTGCGGAGCGCACGGCCGGCGTTTTTTGCTGCCGCCCGGTTCAGCCGCCCGCGCGGTACTGCGACGGCGAAACGCCCGTTTTGCGGCGGAACAGGCGGCTGAAATAGAGCGCGTCGGCATAGCCCACCTGCGCCGCCACCTCGCTTACCGTGAGCGCGGAGCCGGAAAGCAGCTCCTGCGCCTGATTCAAGCGCAGCCGCAGCTGATACTGCGCCGGCGGCATGCCCGCCGCCCGGGTGAACAGGTGCGCAAACCGGCTGCGGCTGAGGCAGCAGCGCGCCGCGCACGCATCAAAGTCAATTTCTTCGGCGTAGTGCACGCCAATGTAGGTGCGCTCGGCTTCAATGGCCCGCAGCGTGGCGCGCGGCACCTGCACGGGCACGGTGCGCCCCGGGCGCAGCTGCGCCAGCAGCCGCAGCAAATTGCCGCACGCGGTGAGCGCGTCGCCCGAAAGCTGGGCGCGCAGCATTGCGTCAAATGCGCGCACCGCGTCGCTTTGCATGGTGAGCACCCCCGACTGCGTGAGCCCCGCGTGCGCCAGCGCGGTGGGCGCGGCACGGCCGCAAAAGTGCAGCCAGCGCGATTCGCATTCGGGCTGCGCCGCCGAAAGCGCCGGTGCATAGTCCTGCGGCTCGCCCGACAGATAAAAAAT
The DNA here is from genome assembly GCA_934667575.1 of uncultured Eubacteriales bacterium. Taxonomy (GTDB): domain Bacteria; phylum Bacillota; class Clostridia; order Oscillospirales; family Acutalibacteraceae; genus RGIG4076. The sequence goes on from CAKUME010000146.1 coordinate 2,884, forward strand.
GCCTTCGCCGGTGCGGAGCGTTTCGTTGGCTCCGCCGCACACCGCGCGCCACTCCCCCGCCGAAACCAGCAGCAGGTGCATATCCACCCGCCCGTCGGGCCGATAGGTGCGCAGGACCGGCGCGCCGTCTGTCCATTGGTAGCGGCTCACTCCGCAGCTGTTGATGTGCAGATATTCCGCCGACGAAAAGTTGGTGCGGTCCTGATACCGGCCGTCGTGCAGCTGCACCCGCGTGGGCTTTTCCATCGTGCTCTCCCCTTTTATATTCTACATGAATGATGGCTCCGTTCCTTTTTATTATACACGTTCCCAATTTGTTTTGCAATAGCAGAATTGTCCATATATTCAGCCGCCCGCGCCATTCCGATGCGCGGCGCGCAATGGTATGATAATCACACATTCAAACCAAAACCGAAAGGATGAACGATCATGAAAAAATTTGCGTTTATCGGCGCAGGCAGCTTCGTGTTCACGCGCAACGTGGTGCGCGATCTGCTCACGTTTCCGGCGTTTGAGGATGCCGAGATCGCGCTGATGGATATCAACCCCGACCGGCTCGAGGGCATTCGCCGCTGCGTGCAGAAGATTGTGGACGCTTCGGGCAAGCCCGCGAAGGTGACGACCACGCTCAGCCGCGCCGAAGCGCTCACCGGCGCCGACGGCGTGCTCTGCACGGTGTTCAACGGCGACATTGACGTGTGGCGCTACGATATCGAAATTCCGAAGAAATACGGCGTGGATATCAACATTGGCGACACCCGCAGCGTGTCCGGCATTTTCCGCGCGCTGCGCAATATTCCGCTGATGCTCGACATTTGCGCCGACATTAAAAAATATTGCCCCAACGCGGTGTTTCTGAACTACACGAACCCCATGTCGATGCTTTGCAAGGCCATGCAGACCTACTCCGACATCGAAGTGACCGGCCTGTGCCACAGCGTGCAGGGCACGGCGCACATGCTCGCCGAGTGGATCGGCGCGCCGATGGACGAGATCACCTACACCTGCGCGGGCGTGAACCATCAGGCGTTCTATCTGAAATTTGACTGGAACGGCAAAGACGCGTATCCGCTGCTCCGCGAAAAGATCAAGGATCCGGAATACTACAACAAAGAGCAGGTGCGCAACGAGATGTTCCGCCACCTGGACTACTATGTGACCGAATCGAGCGGACACAACTCCGAATACAATCAGTGGTTCCGCAAGCGCCCCGACCTGATCGAAAAATACTGCACCCACAGCACCAACTGGAACCCCGGCGAATATGCCTATTCGCTGAATGTGCGCATCGATCGCGACAAGCACTGGCGCGAGCAGCTGGAGGACTGGCTGAAGCAGGATGTGGATCTGAAGCGCGGGCTGGAGTATTCATCCTATATTTTCAACGCGCGGTTCGGCGAC
>CAKUME010000147.1 GCA_934667575.1 uncultured Eubacteriales bacterium
ATCCGGAACAAAATTATATTTTTTTACCATTTTGTCCCGAGAAAAACCAATATCGCGCAGCAGCGCCATCTGATTGTCGTTTAGACAAATATAGCGGTCAATCTGACGGTAAAAGCTGCGGCGCATGCGGTGATATTTAAAAATCAATCCAACCAGTGCGCTCTGCAAGCGGCTGCCTTTGAAACAGCGATAGCGGCACATCCGAAAGTAATGCCCATCACCGCACGCATTACACAACTCGGTGCCGCGCAGCGATGTTGCGCATGGGCACACAAAACGCGTGTCGTGCAGCGTGGCGACCACCGGAATGCCGCTTCGCTTGGCTGCATAAAGAATCGATGGCGAAAGCAATGGGAAAAAAGTGTGAATATGCACCACATCCGGTTGTGTTCGGCGAATCAACGCGCGTACCGCACGGTAATGCCGAAACGACCAAAGCATTCCGAATGCCGCACGCAATTTACCCAGCGCGCCCGAATGATCAAACGAGTCATTGGTCACCGTGTAACGCACAACCGTGTGGCCGTGTGCTTCGAGCAGTGCGGTCTCGCTTTTAAACACCTGATCATCTCCGCTGGCTGAACCCTTGCGATGAAAATTGTGAATGGCGAGAATCTTCATGCGGTTTGCTCCTTTCGTCATTATTTCTTAAATTCGGAACTTCATTCATCGGCTCTTGATGTTTGCAGAAATACGGTTTGATACTGTCCGCAGATTTTTTCCCAAGTATATTCCTTGGCCACACGATCCTTGGCTTTGCGGCCCAACGCGGCAATCTCCTCGGCACTCATCGTATCCGCGTGATCGATCAGTGCAGCCAAATCGCCCGGTTCGCGGCTCCAATAGAGTGCGCAGTCTTCCGCTACTTCACGGTTGAAGTTCACATCCACCAGCAAATTAAGGTCGGTGCTGCCAAGCGCTTCAATCAGGCTTGGGTTGGTGCCGCCCACCGTGTGGCCATGAAAATAGGCATAGGCATTCTCCCGAATCTTTTTGAGCAGTTCCGGGTCGTAGACCGTGCCTACAAACTTAATGCGCGGGTCGGCACGAAAATGCAGCCGCGCCTCGAGCTGCGCAAGAAATTTGTCGTTTGCTGTGGTAATAATGGCAAAATCGTGCGAAGAATGGGATGCCATAAACTCGCGAATCATCACTTCAAACGAATTTTCCGGCACAAAACGCCCGACCACCAAATAATAACTTTTTTTTGACAACCCATGCGCCGCATACCACGCGGTGAGCTTCGGGTCATCATTCGCCAGCTTGCTGAGTGTAAGGTCCGCGCCATATGCAATAAAAGTGGTTTTGGGGTTTGCGCCGCGGATTCCTTTGCCGTCATAGCATTCGTGAATATATTTTTCAATATTCACGGAATCGCAAATCGCCAAATCACAATATTTGACCATCTTCTGCTCCGATGCCTTCCAGTACCTGCGAATGGGCTTGCTCCATTTCGCGCGCATCCATTCGTGACCGTCCGGGTTCAAAAATACGCGACCGCCCAGCCGGTGAATCTCACGGTAAAAATGGTGTGCCAGCGGCCCAATGCGGCAAGCCATAATGTACAAAATGGGGTGTGGAATTTTATGCGTGCGAATATAACGGCAGCAATCACGCAGCGCTGTGACATCGTAATAAATCGCCTGCACCGGGCCAATCTGCGGCACACGGATCTTAAAGCAACGCGCGTTGTGAAACTCAAATTCCGTATCTGAAATTCGGGTCACACCGCTAAGCTTTGTTTCATCCATGCAGCCATCGCCATTCGCCTTACAGGCGACATGATATTTGATGTGCGGATTGGTTTGATGATATTCTGTGAGCTTATAGACAAAAGTTTCGTAGCCGCCATAAGTACCCAACGATTTGGCGCCCACCAGAAAAACATGCTGAATCTCGTTTTGTTGCTGCATATCAGGCTCCTGCTTTTTCGGTAAATTCATCCGTTATTTTTTGAATTGGAAACGCGTCTCTTCCAGCCCCAACCACTTTTGGTCCTTATCGCTGAGGTTCAGCGGCGTGCCGTCTGCCAGCGCATAGCCCGCGCCGGAAGCGCTGCCGCGGTATTCGCCCGTGAGCTCCGGCCATTTCACACCGATTTCGGGGTCGTTCCACGCCAATCCGCCTTCGTCGCCCGGATGGTAGAAGTCGGTGCATTTATAGCAAAACTCCGCTTCGTCCGACAGCACGATAAAGCCGTGCGCAAAGCCTTCGGAAATATAAAACTGCTTTTTGTTTTCGGCGGTCAGCTCCACGCCGTACCACTGGCCGTAGGTCGTGCTGTCGGCGCGCAGATCCACTGCCACGTCGAACACCCGGCCGCGGATCACGCGCACCAGCTTGCCCTGCGGATACTGCTTTTGAAAATGCAGCCCACGCAACACACCCTTGGTGCTCATGCTCTGATTATCCTGCACAAACGTCATATTGAGGCCTGCTTCGCGCATATCGTTCTGGTTATAGGTTTCCATAAAATAGCCGCGGCTGTCGCCATGTACGGTCGGTTCGATCACATACAGGCCCTCGATCGGCGCTTTGGTTACTCGAATTTGTCCCATTATTCGTTCCCTCTGTTCCAATTTATCTCTACCGCCCACGCGGGCAATCTGAATTCAGCGAATCGCGTCCAGATAGCGTCGCAGCGCATCCTGCCACGGCGGCAGCGGCGTAAACCCGTTTTCGACAAGTTTGCGCTTGTCGAGCCGGCTGTTGAACGGGCGCGCCGCTTTGGACGCACCGTATTCAGCGGTGGACACCGGGTACACCCGCACCCGGTCGTTGCCCGTCTGGCGGAAGATCTCGCACGCGAAATCATACCAGCTGATATAGCCGCCCTCGTTGGTGGCGTGATAAAAGCCGTATTTTTCGGTTTCGAGCATATCCGCAAGCAGCCGCGCCAAGTCAAAGGTGTAGGTCGGGGTGCCGATCTGATCGTTCACCACACGCAGCGTGTCGTGCGTTTCGCCGAGCTTGAGCATCGTTTTGATAAAGTTTTTGCCGTTGACACCGAACACCCACGCAATGCGCACAATGAAATAGCGCGCAAGCGTCTCGGCAACGGCGCGCTCGCCCTCCAATTTGGTTTCACCGTAAAAATTCAGGGGGCGAAAGTCGGTGCAGTCGGGATCCCACGGCGCGGTGCCCTGGCCGTTGAACACATAGTCGGTGGAAATATAAGCCATTTTGCAGCCGAGCGCACGGCACGCCTGCGCAATGTTTCGCGTGCCGCCCGCATTGATCGCGCGCACCTTGGGCTGATTTTCGGGCTCCTCGGCAGCATCCACCGCCGTCCATGCGGCGCAATGCACCACCGCGTCGGGCCGCACCGCATTCAGCACGCGCGCCACGGCGGCGACATCGGTGATGTCGAGCTGCTCATACGGTGCAGCGGTCACAGCGGTGCCGTCGGCTGCACCGGAATAAACCGGCGCAAGATCCGAACCCACTGCTTCGTGGCCGCGGCGCACCAGCTCGTTTACCATGTCGTGTCCCAACTGACCTGCCACACCGGTAACAAATACTTTCATGAAAACTTCGCGCTCCCTCAGCGATTGCCGTACATCTTTTCGTAGTAATTCTGATATTCGCCAGAGATGATCGTCTCCCACCACTCGCGGTGCGTGAGATACCACTCGATCGTTTTCTGAATGCCGTCTTCGAATTTGGTTTCCGGCAGCCAGCCCAGTTCGTTGTGAATCTTGGTGGGATCGATCGCATAGCGGCGATCGTGGCCCTTGCGATCCGTCACATAGGTGATCAGGCTCTCGGGCTTATGAAGCGCATGGCAAATGATTTTGACAATGTCGATGTTCTTCATCTCGTTGTGGCCGCCCACATTATAAACTTCGCCCTCGCGGCCCTTGTGAATGATCAGGTCGATCGCGCGGCAGTGATCCTCCACATAGAGCCAGTCGCGCACATTTTGGCCGTTGCCATACACCGGCAGCGGCTTATCGGCCAGCGCGTTGGCGATCATCAGCGGAATCAGCTTTTCGGGAAAATGATAGGGGCCGTAGTTGTTGGAGCAGCGCGAAATCGTCACCGGCAGGCCGTAGGTGCGGTGATATGCGAGCACCAGCAGATCGGCGCTCGCCTTGGAAGCGCTGTAAGGGCTGGAGGTGTGGATCGGCGTTTCCTCGGTGAAAAACAGGTCGGGCCGATCGAGCGGCAGGTCACCGTAGACCTCGTCGGTGGACACCTGATGATACCGCCGGATGCCGTATTTGCGGCACACATCCATCAG
>CAKUME010000148.1 GCA_934667575.1 uncultured Eubacteriales bacterium
AAATATTTTTGCGTTTGTATAGTCGTTTTCGAGAATTTCCAAACATTTTTTCCAAAGAATCGTTTGAAAAGTGGTCTGCGAAACAACACAAATAGAATTCTTGCCATCCTTTTTGCATTTTTCGAGCAGTTCAACCATTTCCTCCGGCGTTGAAAAAACGAAACCGTTTCCGGCACAATGGCTGAGGATGCCCTGCACCTCCGGATGCTGGGCGTCGCCGGCAATCAACACCGTCATGCCATTTTGAACGGCGTGGGAAACAATGCGATGAATCTTGGAGACAAACGGACACGTTGCGTCCAGAAATGCGCGCCCGGATGCGCGGATCGCTTCGAACCGATCTTTGGGAATTCCGTGGGAGCGGATCACCAACGTGGCATCCGACGGTGCAAGCTCCGGCGCGTCTACGGCGTCAATGCCCTCCTGCGCGAGCTGCGCGACCTTTTGAGGGTTGTGGATAATTGGCCCCAGCGTGCACACCTTTTTGCCGGAAGCGGCCAGCTCCTCGGTCATGCGAATAGCACGGTTCACGCCAAAGCAAAACCCGGCGGTGCGCGCCAATGTCACTTGTGTCATGCTTTGCCTCCTTCGGCGGACGCAGACGCGGCGATGGGATGCACATGCAGATCGTCCCAACCTTGCTGCTGAAGCGCGGCAATGCGCTGCATCACCATTCGGGTGGCATTGCGGTATTCCGCGGCGGTGCCTTCCCGAATATTCAGCTCCTCCGGCCAAATCGGCTCACCGCACACAATGCGCGTGCGGCGGAAAATGCGGGGCCGTTTGCCCGCGCATGCAATCGCCATGGGGTAGATGGGCGCATGGTTTTGGTGTGCGATGAGCACCACGCCGGATTTTCCGGCCTGCATGGCGCCGGTTTTGGAGCGCGTACCCTCGGGGAAAATACCCAGCACATCGCCGCGCGCCAGAATTTCGTTCGCCGTTTGAATGGCCGATCCGCCCGCGCCGCGCACCACGGGGAACGCGCCTAGCTTGCGGATGAACGCCGCAAAAAATCGATTGCGGAACAGTTCTGCCTTAGCCATATAAAAAATCTGCCGGGGGCTGGCCAGCGCCAAAAAAACCGGATCCATGAATGAAACATGGTTGGCGCAGATTACCGCGGCGCCCTCCGGCTTTGGCGGACGGTTCAAAATACGGTATGGACAGAATACATGAAAAATCGCCGGTGCAATGATTTTCAGCATGCGATAGAATCGATTCATGAACGTCACGCTCCTTTCGCCGAAATTTACGCGGTCAACCGATTGCGAATCCACGCCGTTACCGTTTGAACGGATTCGTTCAGCGTTTTCCAGCTATTGTCCATCACTTCGGCGTCGGGGGCCGGTTTGAGCGGCGCAATGGCGCGATGCGTGTCGTTATAATCTCGCTGCTCCATGTCCGCGCGCACTTCGTCGAGCGTAACGTTCTGCCCTTTGGCAACCAGCTCGTCGTAGCGGCGGCGGGCGCGGCAGTCGATGCTTGCGGTCATAAAAATTTTGATCTGCGCATGGGGGAGCACCACGGTACCAATGTCGCGCCCATCCATGATCACGTTGTGCGTGTCGGCGAGATTGCGCTGGAGCGACAGCAGGAACGCCCGCACCGCCGGTATCGCCGACACGCGTGACGCCATCATTGAAATTTCGGGTGTGCGAATCCGGTCGGACACATCGGTTCCGTTGAGCAGCATGCGCTGCTCGCCGCCGCAAAACGTCAGCTCAATATGCGTTTGCGCCAGCAGCGCTTCGAGCGAAGCCGGTTCGTCCAGCTGCGTGCCGGCCTGCACCGCCGCATAGCCGATGGTGCGGTAAAGCGCACCGGTATCTACATAAATATAGCCCAGCTCCTTGGCAACGCCCCGGGCAATCGAGCTTTTTCCGGCACCGGCCGGTCCGTCAATGGCAATTGCGATCATATATTACTCCATTCTGCTCCGATGGGGAGCGATGATGATAACAAAAATTATTCGGCATATGCGGCGGCCGAAGTACCGGACAGATGCCCCGTAGACCACGCGATTTGCAGGTTAAAGCCGCCGGTGTAAGCATCCACGTCCAGCACCTCGCCGCAAAAATACAGCCCCGAAACAAGCCGGGAGGCCATGGTTTTGGGCGACACCTCGCGCACGGCAACGCCGCCGGAAGTCACAATTGCTTCCGAGATGGGCCGATACCCCCGCAGCGTGACCGTGAAGTCCTGCATCAAGTGCAGCACGGTGCGGCGCATTTCCCGGGAAATCTGGTTGGCCTTTACCGTGCCGTCGATGCCGGAGCGGCGCACAAAAACCGGGATCATTTTTGCCGGAAGCAGTGCCCCCAGCAGGTTGGCATAGTCTCGGTTCGGCGTTTGCTGAATTTCGCGCTGCAAGCGGATGTCCAGCTGCTCCGGCGAGAGCGCGGGCTTCAGGTTCAAGTGCAGCACATAGCGCCCCGGCTCCGGCGCACGAATGTGCGCGCTTGCGCTGAGAATCATGGGACCGGACACGCCAAAGTGCGTGAACAGCATCTCGCCAAAATCTTCATAAACGGTCTTCTGGGTTTGTGTATCCACCACGCGCAGCACGGTGTTTCGCAGCGAAAGTCCCATCATTTCGGCGCAGTCCGGCTCCTCCGCGATCATGGGGATCAGCGACGGAGCGGGGGGAACAATGGTGTGCCCCAGTTCACGGGCCATGCGATAACCATCGCCCGTGGAGCCGGTGGCCGGATAGGATGCACCGCCGGTGGCCAGAATCACACGATTGGCCTCCCAGTACGAACCGTCTTCGTTTTCCACACCGCAAACCGCACTGTTTTCCGTGCGAATGTGCGCGGCACGCGCCGTAATGCGGCGGCAGCCCAACTGATGGCACCGGTTCCACAGCATGTCGACCACATCCACTGCGCGGTCCGAAACCGGAAACACCCGATTGCCGCGCTCGGTTTTTACCGGCAGGCCGTTCTGTTCGCAAAAGTCGATCATATCGGCCGGGCCAAATCGGGAAAAGGCGCCATACAAAAAACGGCCGTTCACCGGCACCGATGCGATCAGGGTGTTGGTGTCGCAGCGATTGGTCAAATTGCAGCGGCCCTTGCCGGTGATCATGATCTTGCGGCCGGGTCGTTCGTTTCGTTCCAGCAGCAGTGTTTCCGCACCCGCGCCGGCCGCCGCGATCGCCGCCATCATTCCGGCCGCGCCCGCGCCGATAATCAGAATGCGATCCTTCATTTCTGCGGACGCTCCTCTACTTTTTCATATACGGAATAGCGATCCCAAATGTCCTCGAGCTGGTCGAGCGCATTGGAAACCTCGTTTTTCTTGCGTGCGGCCACCGCAACAATCAGCGCGTTGGCCAAGCTCATCGGCGCAACCAGCGAATCCACGATCGAGATCATGTCGCTGTGTGCAAGCAGCAGATGGGTGGCATACTGCGCAAGCGGCGACTGCCTGCTGTCGGTGATGGAAATCACCGTGGCTTCTTTGTCGTGCGCAAAACGCAGCGCCTTGGCCACGCTGGTGGAATAGCGCGGAAAGCTGAACCCGATCACCGTGTCCTGCGCGCCCACACGAAACATTTTTTCAAAAAATTCGCTTTCGCTTACCGCGTTGACCACCGTGACATGGCCGAAAATCAGATTGAAATAATACCCCAAAAACGTCGCGACCGGAGCAGATGACCGCGCCGCAACAATATAGATTCGGCGGGTGTTCACAATGGACTCCACCGCCGCATGAAATTCTTCTTTCGAGGTGGATTCCAGTGTGGAACGAATGGTGTCCATGTCCGCATTGAGCACCGACTCCAATATGTCGGCATTGCCAATGCGATCCTGCGCGACCTCGATGCGCTGCACAGAGGTCAACCGGCTGCGCACCATTTCCTGCATGGCCCGCTGCAATTGCGGATAGCCGTCGAACCCCACTTCGGCCGCAAACCGCACCACGGTGGACTCACTGACCCCCACAGTGGTGCCCAGCTTGGCTGCGGTCATAAACGCCGCTTTATCATAATGATGCTCGATAAATTGCGCGATCATGCGCTGCCCTTTTGAAAAATGCTCGGCGTGCATTTCAATATTGTTCAAAAGTTGATTGTTCATCTGATTTTTGCCCCTTTGCCCCCGGGTTTCCCGCCCGTCATGTACTCATACATCTTACCCTTTTGCCCGGCAAAAATCAAGCGTTATCTTTGAAATTTTAAAAAATATC
>CAKUME010000149.1 GCA_934667575.1 uncultured Eubacteriales bacterium
ATGCGATTGATATTTGGCTTCCACACCTGCGGGGCGCGGACCATCCCCGTCGAGGGGACGCTTTTCGGGGGACGAATATAAAAAAAGCAGGTGGATTTTTCATCCACCCGCTTTTGAAAAATTGGATTAAACGGTTCAGGCGTGCGCTTTCTCGGTCTCTTCGCTTGCGGCTTCGTCCGCTTTTTCCTCTTCCGGCAGCTCCGAGGTGCAATGCGGGCAGCGCGTAGCCTTGATCGGAATTTCGGTTTGGCAGAACGGGCAGGTCTTTGTGGTGGGCGCGGGCTTCTCCTTCGGTTTTTCGACCGTCTGACGCACCTTTGCGATGCCTTTGACAAACATGAACACCACCAGCGCCATGAACAGGAACTCAATCACCTTTTGGATGAACGATCCGTAGGCAATGCAGGCCACGCCGGCTTCCTGTGCCGCCGCAAGAGTATCGTAGTGGTTGCCGTCCAGCGCAAAGAACAGGTTGGTGAAATCCAGCCGGCCGGTCAGCAGGCTCAGGATCGGCATAAAAATCGTATTGACCAAAGACGAAACGATTCCGCTGAACGCGGTGCCGATAATCATACCAACGGCCAGATCGATGATATTGCCCTTGAACGCAAACTCTTTGAAATCGTGAAAAAACTTTTTCATAAAACCCCTGCTTTCTTTTTCTGCTTGATTTATTTTTTGGGCGAACGTGCCCGAGTCTCCATTGGATTTCATTTGGAAACAACCCCTTCCAGATCAAACGGCGGGATGTACGCAGATTTGGCCGACGCGCGATCCTGCACATAGCCCGTCAAGCCCAGTTCAAACAGGTGCGCCTGCACTTTTTCGTATTCCCGCCGGGTAATGCGCCGCCGGAGCTCTCGAAAGCCGTCGAGCGCGCCGCAGGGCGTATACTGCGCCATGAGGCTGACCGGATACTGCGGCAGGTGCGCGGCGATCCAATCCAGCACGGCGATTGCACCGCGGGTGTTTTCGGGCAAAATCAGGTGGCGGATGATCATGCCTTTCTGCATTAACCCCGCATCGTCGTACACGCATTCCGGCGTTTGGCGCGCCATCTCAAGCAGTGCCGCGCGTGCGGCTTCGGGATAGTCCGGCGCAGCGGAATAGCGCGCTGCCGACTCGGAAAACGCATATTTGAGGTCCGGCAGCCAGATATCCACCCATCCCTCGAGCGCGCGCAGCGTTTCGACCGACTCATAACCCCCGCAGTTATAGATGACCGGCACCGGCGGTTTCCACAGGCGCAGCGCTTCGAGAATGGCCGGTACAAAATGCGTGGGCGTGACCAGATTGATGTTGTGCGCGCCCTGCGCCACCAATCGCCGAAAAATATCGCTCAGCTCCTGCGCCGACACCCGTGCACCAAAGCAGGATGCGCTGATCTGTGCATTTTGGCAAAACACACAGCGCAGGCTGCATCCCGAAAAAAATACGGCGCCCGAGCCGCGCGTGCCGCTGATGCACGGCTCTTCCCACATATGCAGCGCCGCGCGCGCAACCACGGCATCGGCGCCCATTCGGCAGGCGCCATCCCCCGCTTCGGCGGTTCGGCGCACGCCGCACCGGCGCGGGCAAAGGCGGCATTGTTCAATCTGCATGGGCGGCCGTCTCCGTTTCAACCGGCGGGGTTTTCGGCTTGGGGCGTTTTTCATTCAGGCTGCGGCGCACCTGCACTCCGTCAAATTTTTGCTTGAACTGAACGCGTGCGCGGAATTGCCGGCTGCATCCGGTGCAAAAGAAGTTCCGGTAAAACTGCTTATTATGTACGCTCCAATCCTCATTTGCGCCAAGCGCTCCGCCGCACTTCGGGCAGCGAAATTCAAATTGAGCCGGATCGACCAGCGGATCGCCGGGATCGGTAATCATGCGGTTTTTGAACGCCATGCGCCGGAAAAAGCACTCATTCATCGGCACGGCGGCGTTTGCAAGCTCCTGCTCCGAAGTAAATATGCGCCGCAGGCACTCTGCCGTGACCATGCTGTCGTCAATTGCATGGTGCAGTTCCACGCCGTCCACCGGAATGCCCATTTGCACCGCCGCATTCGAAAGCCCGATCTGGTTGGTCATGGGCAGCTGCTGCACGCACTGAAAATAATTCTGCAAATTTAAATACGTTCCGTTCAGCGGCAGCAATGGGCTGCCCGTGAAAAATTCATAGTTATGAATCAGCTCACGGATATCGCAGTCGCCCCAGCTCATCAAGCAAATCGGTTCGTCCGGTTCCGCGCCGCTGCAAAACGCGCAGAACGCGTGAAATGCCTGCATAAAAGGTAATCCGCTTTCCAAATCCTCCGAACGGATGTTTGTGAGCTGCTCCACCAATTCGGTGAGCCGATCTCCCTCTGTGGGGTGCACGAATGTTGCGAACCGGCCGGTTTCATGGAGCTCGGCATCCAGGCGCACCGCACCGAACTGAATGATCTCATTAAAATAGCCCTCGCATTTGTGCGAAAAAACGCTGTTCCATTCCAAATCCAAAACGACGTACTTCATAATCCATCTCCCAAAATATTATTTTAGCACAGAAAGCGACCCGCTGCAAGCCCTATTTTGCAAACAAATCGTGGTTTTGCGCAATCGATGCGTAAATTTCGCCTGCCGTTTTGCGAAATAAATATCCGGCAAGGATCGGTTCCGCTTGGTATCGGATGGATCGTTCTGCATCAATAAAAGATGGATATAAAAAACGCACAGCCCGAACGGCAAAGAAGCCGCGCGGACCGCGCGTTTTATCTGCAATGAATGTTACCGAAGGGCGAGCACCAGTGACGGTTCGGTGGTATCGCTGTCGCTGCGGCTGCGGCGGCCAAAGCACCGGAGCGAATCGCCGTCCAGCGTGACGCAGCTTCCATCGATTCGGACTTGTTCCGTTACGTCTACGGCATGATCGTCCAGCATATCCTGCGCAAACACGCGGCGGTCGGACACCGGTTCCGTATACACCAGCGTGAGCTGGTCGAAGCAGCCGAACACCCCCACCGGTATCTCCGGTGCTCCGACCTCGAATGTCACGCGGGCCGGTGCGATCACGTCGATATTGGGATTCACCGTGCGGCGGATCGCCGCAATGGCGTATGCCCCCGTGCGCGGATTGCACGACGCGCACACAAACGGCCGCAGTCCGTCTGCCTCCACCTGCGGAAGCGCACAATTGCGTGCCATCACCGCAGGCGCCGTTTCTTCAAGCTTTTGCCCCCGCACATTTCCGCTCCAATCGACGAGATTACGATCAAAGTAAAACGAATCCGTCAGCGTTTCGGCGCTCCTGCGATATTCGCCCTCATAAACGGAGAACGGCGGCGCAAGCCTGCCAGCGCAAACAGGCTTTTGCACCCAAATCGTCTTCCGCGAATCGCATCAGGCCAATGGCGCAGCCCATGGATGCGCTGATTTCGGCACAGGTTTCCGCATTCAGAATGCCGGCGGTATTCCATTCCGGCGCCGAGCCCGCGGCAGACAGCGCCTCATCGAGCCGCATCAGCATAGAGGAATTGCGGAACGGCTCGGCCACATCGTAGAGCCGAAACACGTCGCTCAACGGCAAAATGCTCTGCGTTTTACGCACACGGTCGAGCGGATCGCTCATCAGCTGGGTATACGGGGGCTGGCACACGCCGTGCTCAATGATCAAGTCCGGCGCTGCTGCCCGCGCCTCCTCCGTCATCATGCGGCGGTATTCCGCGTCTGCGCAGTGCACGCCCCAGTCGATTTTCCAATAGCGGACACCGGCTTCGGCGCACCAGCGGGCACGCGCGCGCCAATAGGCGCGACCCTGTTCTAAGTCGGCGGGGTGCGCACGGTCTTCGCCGCTCATTTGCGGCGAAATCCACAGCCCGAGCCCGCAATAGCCCATCGCCTGCACCTTGCGATTCAGCGTGCGAAGCCGCTCGACCGGTGTGGCTCCATAATTCGGAAATTTTTCGGGATCCGGATCGCACCGGCCGAACACATTGGGCGCTTTTGCGCTGTTTTCTGACCCAAACGGAACGTCCCAGCCATCGTCGAGCACCAAATAAAGGCCGATGCGGTAGGATTCGTCATAGGGATGGTAGTAATTGACCGCGCCAAAGAGCCGGTCGTCTGTGAGTGCATCACGCATATTGGCGCAGCCTGCGCCGGTGAGCCCCAGCTTTCGCGCCGCACGAAGCTGGTT
>CAKUME010000150.1 GCA_934667575.1 uncultured Eubacteriales bacterium
GGGAATTTTCGACCTTTCTGCCCCGAATTTTCAGTGAATTTGTACCCTGTCCGCGCGCAAAAAAAACAGTGCTGCCGCGGGCTGAGCCGCAGCGGCGCTGCTTTTTTTGAAGCTGAGTTTTGGTAAAATGTTACACGCGGTCATGGAACGTGCGGTGAATGACCTCCAGCTGCTGCTCCTTGGTGAGCCGGTGGAAGTTCACCGCGTAGCCCGACACCCGGATGGTGAGCATCGGGTATTTTTCCGGATGCTCATAGGCCTCCATCAGCGTTTCGCGGTTGAGCACATTCACGTTCAGGTGCTGCGCGCCCTGTGCAAAATAGCCGTCCAAAATGTGCACCAGATTGGCCGCGCGGTCGTCCATGTGCTTGCCCAGTGCATCCGGCACGATCGAAAACGTGTTCGACACACCGTCCTGGCACACATTGCGATACGGAATTTTGGCCACCGAGTTCAGCGACGCCAGCGCGCCCGACGCGTCGCGGCCGTGCATCGGGTTTGCGCCCGGCGCAAGCGGTTCGCCCACCTTGCGGCCGTCCGGCGTGGTGCCCGTTTTTTTGCCATACATCACGTTGCTGGTAATCGTGAGCGCCGAGAGCGTGTGCTTCGCGTTGCGGTAAAGCTTGTGCTTTTTGAGCTGTTCGCTAAAATACGTCACCACGTCCACCGCCAGCAGGTCCACGCGGTCGTCGTCGTTTCCGTATTTCGGGAACTCGCCCTCGGTTGCAAAGTCGATCGCCACCCCCGCTTCGTTGCGGATGGGCCGCACCTTCGCAAACTTGATCGCCGACAGGCTGTCCGCCGCTACCGACAATCCCGCCACGCCGAACGCCATCAGGCGCTCGGGGTCGGTATCGTGCAGCGCAAGCTGGCTGGCCTCATAGGCATATTTATCGTGCATATAATGGATAATATTGTTCGCCTGCACATACACCCCGGCCACATAGGCGAGCACCTTTTGATAGTTCGCCCACACGGCGTCAAAGTCCAGCACATCGCCTGTGAGCGGCGCAATGCCCGGCACCACCACGCCGCCTTTGAGCTCGTCCACACCGCCGTTGATCGCATAGAGCAAGCTCTTGGCCAGGTTGCACCGCGCGCCGAAGAACTGCATCTGCTTGCCCACGCGCATCGCCGACACGCAGCACGCAATCGCGTAGTCGTCGCCATACACCGGCCGCATCACTTCGTCGCTCTCATATTGAATCGAATCGGTTTGAATCGAAATTTCGGCGCAGAACTTTTTGAAGTTTTCCGGCAGTTTTTCGTCCCACAGCACAGTGAGATTGGGTTCCGGCGCGGTACCGAGGTTGATCAGCGTGTGCAGGTAGCGGAACGAGTTTTTCGTGACCAGCGGACGGCCGTTGATGCCCATGCCGCCGATCGATTCCGTTACCCACGTTGGGTCGCCGCCGAACAGCTCGTTGTATTCCGGCGTGCGCAAATGGCGCACGAGCCGCAGCTTGATGATAAACTGGTCGATTAGTTCCTGCGCGGTCGCTTCGGTGAGCGCACCGCATTCAAGATCGCGCTGAATGTAGATATCCAAAAACGTGGAGGTTCGACCCAGCGAGGTGGCCGCGCCGTTGTTTTCCTTGATGCCCGCCAGATAGCCCATATAGAGCGCCTGCACCGCTTCCTGTGCCGATTCGGCCGGTTTGGTGATGTCCACGCCATAGGCCGCGGCCATCTGCACGATCTCCTTGAGCGCGCGAATCTGCATGGTCACTTCTTCGCGCAGGCGGATGAGTGCATCGGTCATTTCGCCGTCCAGATTGTCGAGGTCGCGCTGCTTTTCCGCAATCAGCCGGTCGGTGCCGTAAAGCGCAATGCGGCGATAGTCGCCGATGATGCGGCCGCGGCCGTAGGCGTCCGGCAGTCCGGTGAGCAGCCCCGCGTGGCGCGCCAGCCGCACCGACTTCGGATACGCATCGAACACGCCCTGATTATGCGTTTTGCGGTATTCGGAAAAATGTGCCTTGATCGTTTCGTCGAGCTGATAGCCATAGGCCTCGAGGCTCTGCTCCGCCATACGCGTGCCGCCGTAGAGGTTCACAATGCGCTTGAGCGGCGCGTCGGTCTGCAAGCCCACGATCACTTCGTTGTCGCGGTCGATATACCCCGGCGCAAAGTTGTTGATGCCGGAAATTTTCTTGGTTTCAATATCCAGCACGCCGCCCTTTTTGAGCTCTTCCGCAATCAGGGCTTTGCACTTGTCCCACACCTTTTCGGTTTTGGCCGTGGGCGGCTGCAAAAATGCGCCGTCGCCCTCATACAGTGTGTAGTTGCGCTGAATAAAGTCGCGCACATCGATCTCGCGCTGCCATTTGCCTCCATGGAACGGTTTTCTATCGGTCATTTGTGATCGCTCTCCCTCTTGAATGATTGAAAATAGGTCTGGTAAAACGCTTCCGTTCGTGCGGGATCCATCGCCGGTGTGCCGCTCAGCGGGTCTGCCAGATGCAGCGCCTCATACTTGTAGACGCCCATCTTATGATACGGCAGCAGCTCGACCGATTCCGCGGTGGGAATGTGGGTTTGAATATAATTTTGCAGGCGGCGCATATAGTCGTCGCTGTCGTTCACGCCCGGCACCACTACCTGGCGAACGATCGTTCGAACGCCGCTTTGGCGAAGCGCCGACTGAAAGCGCTCCGTTTCGTCTATTTCCGCGCCGCAGAGCGCACGATAGCCTGCACGATCCAATGCTTTCACATCGTAGAGCACCAGGTCGGTGAGCGACAGAATCTCGTCGTAGCGTCCGGCGCCCACGCCTGCGGTATCCACGCAGGTGTGAATGCCCTCCGCGCGGCACCGGCGCAGCAGCTCCAGCAAAAAATCCGGCTGAAGCAGCGGCTCGCCGCCCGAAAACGTCACGCCGCCGCCGCTGCGCGAAAAGTATACGCGCATCCGGCGAATCTTCTGCATCAATTCGTCCGGCGCGGCCGGGCGGCCGCCTGCCGGATTCCATGTGTCGGGATTATGGCAGAATCGGCACCGCAGGCGGCATCCGGCAAAAAATACCACCACGCGGATGCCCGGGCCGTCCACCAACCCCATGGTTTCAATGGACGAAATTCGTCCCTCCGGCATTGCGCATCCCTCCGTTTTGCGAAAAAAAGGCCGTCTGAGCGCCATATCGCACCCAGACGGCCGGCATTGTTGCGTCATACTTCATGTGGTTCACTCCACGACTCCGTCAGTCATATGACCAAGGCTTATTATATCGGATTGTCGGCTGCTTGTCAAGAACCCAAAAATGCGCTTTTCTCCTGCCAAACTTCCATTCAAACGGGACGTCCGCCGCGTTTTTGCTGCGCTTCCGTTTTCTTCCGCGCCCGGCGCGCAGATTTGTCCGAAAATCGAATTTTTTCACTGCAAATGCATCCAATCTGCGGCAAAGTTTTTGGTTGCGCGCCGCGCCGCAATATTTTTTTTGCTGCAAAGAAATTGTGCATTTGCCCTTGACTTTGGCGCGCCGGGCTGCTATAATACTTATGTTATTGTGCCGGTTTATGCCGCGCGCAAGGCAAACCAAAATCCTTGCTCCGTTTTTGGAACGGGGCCATATGTCCAGAAGGAGGTGCACATCAAATGGCAGAAATCAAAAAGGCATACGAAAGCATGCTGGTCGTTTCGGTCAAGAATGGCGACGAGGCTGCGTCTGCGATTGCGGACAAGTTCAAGGCGCTGATCGAGGCGAATGCGGATCTGGAAAGCGTTGACGTGTGGGGGAAACGCCGCTTGGCGTATCTCATCAACAAAGAAGCCGAAGGCTACTATGTTCTCTTCCACTTCTCCTGCAAGTCCGATTTCCCGGCTGAGCTGGATCGTATCTACAAGATCACCGACGGCGTTCTCCGCTCGCTGATCGTTGCGAAAGAAGACTAAGGAGGCGCGCATTTTATGCTCAATTCCGTAATTTTCATGGGCCGCTTGGTGGCGGATCCCGAACTTCGCACCACGCCCAACGGCGTGTCGGTCACGTCGTTCCGCATTGCTGTGGATCGACCGTTCCAGCGCGAAAGAACGGCGGATTTTTTTGACGTCGTTGCATGGCGCAGGGAAGCCGAATTTATTACCAAGTATTTTCACAAAGGCAACATGATCTGCGTGCAGGGCTATATGACCACACGCAG
>CAKUME010000151.1 GCA_934667575.1 uncultured Eubacteriales bacterium
CTTGGCAATAATATCTTTATACACATCCCAAATCGGGGTCTCCACCGGATCGCCCGGCACCACCGCCATAAGGCTGACGGGCTTTTCGACGTAGACATCCAGCGGGAACACCTGCAAAATCGCATCGAGCAGTTCGGGCACGTTGTGGCCGTCGCAGCGGATCACGATCGCATTTTTGCCCATGCTTTCGGCCGGAAAGTTGCCGTCGCCGATCACCAGCCGGTCGCCGTGGCCCATTTCGCACAGCACCTTGAGCAGCTCCGGCGAAAGAATTTTCGGAATTCCTTTGAGCATGATCAACTACCTCTTTTCATGCGTCCATTTTTATGAATGCGGCCGCAAAGAATCAGCGAATGGTTTTATACAGCGGGCCGTAGGCGGCGCAGGCGCGGAAGTCCTGGCCTTCCTTGTCCATGCCGAACGCATTCCATGCGGCCGGACGGAAGATCTTATCCTGCGGCACATTGTGCATGCAAACCGGGATGCGCAGGATGGAGCAAAGCGTGATCAGGTCGGCGCCGATGTGGCCGTAGGAGATTGCGCCGTGGTTTGCGCCCCAGTTGTTCATCACATCGTAAGCGGTCTGGAACGGGCTGCCCACTTTGCCGTCGCAGCGCGGCGTGAACCAGGTGCAGGGCCAAGTGTAATCCGTACGCTTCCACAGCGTGTCGGACACTTCTTCCGGCAGATTCACGGTCCAGCCTTCGGCGATCTGGAGCACCGGGCCCAAGCCCTTGACCAGATTAAGACGAATCATGGTCGCGGGCATCTCGGCACGGGTGAGAAAGCGGGACGAGAACCCGCCGCCACGGAAGTAGCCAAGATCGGCGTAGTTCCAGGTCACATGGTCCATGATGTTCTTCTGATCTTCCGCCGTCACATCGTACCACGGCTTCATGGTGCGGTCGCCGTTTTCGTCGCGCGCTTCGGCGCAGGCATCCAAGCAGCACGCGCCGGAGTTGATCAGATGGATAAAGCCGCCGTTCTGCTTCGCAATGCCGTCCAGCTCATAGCCGGTGGCGCGTTTGACCGCTTCGGGGCTCCAATAGGTGCGCACATCCGCAAACATTTGCGCGCGGTTGGTGAGCAACTTCATCAGCAGCATGCCCAAGCCGTTGAGCGTATCGTTTTCGGTGGCGAGGATGTACGGCTCGCGCGCGCCGTTCCAGTCGAACGACGTGTTGAGCAGCGCCTCCGGGAAGTCGCAGTTCGGGTAAAAGTCCGTCCACTGGCGCTGGCCCTGAAAGCCTGCGGCGATCGCGTTGTGTCCCACCGATTCTTCCTCGCATCCTGCGGGCAGGTTTTTGTTGCCGTTCATCAGGTCTTTGATAATGACCATCATCTTCACAACAAATTCCCAATCCTCATCCTTTTGTTCGCGGGTCTTCTGCAGCTCGGCCGGGTTTTTATCAAAGCCCTCTTTGCAGTATTTTTTCGCCCACGCGAGCGCCTTCTGGTATTCGGCTTCGTCGTAGATATGATTGGTCATACGGCGGATGATTTCCACTTCGTCCACCGACTCCACGCGCATGCCAAGGTATTCCTCGATGAACTCGGGGCTGATGATCGAGCCGCCAATGCCCATGGTGATCGAACCGATCTGCAGGTAGGACTTGCCGCGCATGGTGGCCGCCGCCACCGCCGCCCGGCCAAACCGCAGCAGCTTTTCGCGCACGTCATCCGGAATGGTATCCACTTCGTCAATGTTCTGCACATCGTGGCCATAGATGCCGAACGCGGGCAGACCCTTCTGCGCATGGGTGGCCAGCACCGACGCCAGATACACTGCGCCGGGACGCTCGGTGCCGTTAAAGCCCCACACGCCCTTGATGGTCATGGGATCCATATCCATCGTTTCGGCGCCGTAGCACCAGCAGGGCGTCACGGTAAGGGTAATGTCCACACCCTCTTTTTTGAACTTTGCCGCGCAGGCCGCCGCCTCGGCCACACGGCCGATGGTGGTGTCGGCAATGACCACCTTGACCGGTTCGCCGTTGGTGTAGCGCAGGTTTTCGGTGAACAGCTTTGCTGCCGCCTTCGCCATGGCCATGGTCTGGTCTTCGAGCGACTCACGCACCTTGAGCACGCCGCGGCGGCCGTCGATGGTGGGACGAATGCCAATTACCGGATAATCGCCGATCATTCTGTTTTCTGCCATAATATCTGCCTCCTGTAAAAATATTGTTCATTTATCTGCACGCCGCTTTGTGAAAAAACGGCGGATGCATGCATTTTATAAACGGCTCAGCGCCGCACCTCCACGATGCGCACATGGGCAAACTGCACCGGCACGACCAGCTGCGTGCCGTTTTGCTGCGGCTGCACCGCAGGATCAAGACATTCGCGCGCCGACGTGTAATCGCCGTTGAGCGTCACCGTGACCGCCGACACCTCGGGATCGCTGCAATAAAGAAACAGCAGCAGCGCATCGTCCTTTTGGTAATACGACACCCATCCGTGATCCGCGCGCACCGGCGGATTTTGGTAATAGGGGTGCCATTGCGCCTCCTGCGTGCCAAAATCGTCCAAAATGCGCCACACGGCCGCCATCACCGGCAGGTCCGCCATGCGGTTCGCGCGGGGCAGCACGCCGTTGACGAGCGTGAAGCCCAGAATCATTTTCATATCAAAGCCTTGATTCGTGTAGGAAATAAAGTTGCATGGAATGCCCATATTGCGGCCCAGAAACTCGGCGCGGAACACATCCATGCGCATGCGGCGGATATCCTCGCTGATGAAGCCCTGAATGTTTTCGCCGTCGAAGTAGCTGTCGGCAAACGCGAGCGTGGCCATCAGGCAGCAGCTGCTCTGGTGCGTGTCCACCACGCCGCCGCGCGCATGCACCGCGCGATAGAGCTTTTTGACATGCTCGCGCACGGCAAAAATGGGATAGACCTCGTGCAGCGTGCCGCGGGCATCGCGCCAGCCGCAGCCGTGCGCCTCGTTGGCACATTCCCACGGCACATAGGTACCGTCGGTGTAAATGCCGTCCACGCCGTAGTCATCCATCGCATGGCACACGCGCTTCAGCATCACGTCGCTGTAACCGCCGTGATAGCACACGGTAAAATCACGCTGCATCGGTTCGCGCTGCCAGCCGCCCACAAAATTGCCGCGCGTGTTTTTGTTCAAATAATCGCCGCACACGCCGGCAAAGCCCGGAAGCAGCGACGATACCTCGTAGCCAAAATAGACCATCACGCGCAGTCCGAGCCGATGCGCCGCCTGCACAAACGCGCGGAACTCCGATTCATCGCGCGGCAGACCGTAGTTTTGAATCACCGTCCAGTCCTCGTGCAGAATCAGCCAGTTGGCGCCGGAGGCGGCAATCTGCTCCAGCATGGTGGAGCCGTCGCCCTTGGGCGGATCAAAAATCGTGCTGTGCTGCACATCATACAAATGGAACGCGCGCCAGTTTTGCAGGTTCGCGTTGGGAAACGGCTTGACCGGAGTCGGCTGAAAGCCAAACGAGAACGAGATCGGGTTCACGTTGTTGCCCCAGGCATCGGCGCGGCCGGCCCAATCGGCCGGCGTGTGATCGAGCAGCGCGATGTGCAGATTCACAAAGTCGTCGTGCACCGACACCGTTACGCAGCGGGCGGGATCGGCGAGCTCAAAGCCGCGGTCGCTTTCGCAGCAAATGCCCAGGCCGCCCTCCTCCCAGCCCGACCAGAGATACGGCTTGAACGGGAGCGTGAGCCCTTCGGGCGGTAATGCAAAACTGTTGAGCACCTTGCCCGACAGGCAGACGCCGCTCTCGCAGTTCGGCCAAAAATGGAACAGTGGCGCGCAGGCCCGGCGGATCGGAATATCCATGCTCAGCCCTGTGAGCCGCGGCACATTGTCCGGGTCGAAGCTCCAAAACGGGATCAGCGACAAATCCACGCGCAAAAAGCCGTCGAACTCGAGCGACACATCGGCGTTCACAATGAGATTTTCGGTGGATTGGGCAACAGAATAGCGCACGCGCTCCGGCGTTTGCTCCGTTGCGATGACACGGTGCGCGCCCCACTCCCCCGTCTTGCCCGAAAAATCAGCGTTCAGTGTGATGGGGCCGTGCAGCAGCTCGCGCCCGCCCACTTGGATCGACGTGGGCAGCACCGAGCGGTCCAGCGT
>CAKUME010000152.1 GCA_934667575.1 uncultured Eubacteriales bacterium
AGCTCCACCCAGCCGGTGAAGTCGTTGCCCATGCCGGTTTTGTTGTTCAGCTGTTCGTGCGCCAGCTGAACCTGCGGCGCAATCGCGGTATATTCGTCGCTCTGAATAAAATCGGACAAATATTGATCGTTGAGTGTGACTGCCATTTGAACTCATCCTCCTGTTGTTCCACTTACTTTATATTCTACCGCAGATCAGCGCATGGAACAATGTCAAAAAAGCGCTTTTGAATGTAATTTTGTTGACCGTTTCGGTCGAAACCACCGGAAGCGTGTGCAGCGTTTCGCCGCCGAGCACCACGTCCACCGTGCCGAGCTTTTGGCCCTGTTCCACCGGGGCTTCCACGTCGTCGGCCAGCGTGAGGCGGTATTCCGCTTCGCCGCTGCCGCGCGGGGCCAGCAGCGCATCGCAGTCGCGCACCACGGCGCCCACCACGGTGTCCTGCATTCCGTTGCGCACCGGCACGGGATGCAGCAGCTCATCCGTTGCCGCGATCGGCAGCGACCGCCAGTTGGCGTAGCCAAAATCGAGCAGCTGTTTTGTTGCACCGAACCGTTCCGCCGAAGTGGGGCAGCCCAGCACCACCGAAATCAGCCGAAGCCCATCGCGCTCGGCGGTGCCGCAAAAGCAGTTGCCCGCCTTGCTTGTGGTTCCGGTTTTGAGCCCGGTAATGCCGGAATAGGTTTTGAGCAGCTTATTCGTGTTTGCCAGCTGGGTTTTGCCGCCGCGCAGGTCGGCCATCCAGATCATGGAATAATCGAACACGCGCGGGTGGCGGATGAGCTCCTGCGCGACGAGTGCAATATCGTAGGCCGAAGTATACTGGCCGTCCTCATCAAAGCCGGTGGTGTTCAGATAATGAGTATCCGCCATGCCCAGCTCCTCGGCACGGCGGTTCATGGCGGCCAAAAACGCTTCCTCCGACCCGGCCACTTGCTCGGCGAGCGCAACCGTGGCGTCGTTGGCCGACTGAATGATCACCGCCTTGAGCAGATCGTCCACGCTCATTTTTTCGCCGACTTCGAGCCAGATCTCGGAACCGCCCATGGAGTTGGCGAACGCACTGACCGTGACTTCATCGGTTATTTTCATTTTTCCGGAGTCGAGCGCTTCCATGAACAGCAAAATGGACATCAGCTTGGTCACGGAGCCGCAGGGGCGGTGCTCATGCGCGTTTTTCTCATAGAGCAGCGTGCCCGAGCCCGCATCCATGAGCACCGCAGCGGGCGCAGAAACTTCGGGCGGGGCCGGTTCCGCCCATGCGCGATTCGGCCGAACACACAGCGGCGCGGCGGCGATGCCGCAGGCCAGAATCGCGCTGCAAATATACCGGAAAATTTTCTTCAACGTGCTCTCCCCCTTGTTTTCGGTTTCCATCACACGATATACAGTATAATGTATGGACGAAGGGGGCACGGTATGCGGATTTATTTCACCGGAAGAAAGCGCGCGATGGCCTCGCCGATCGCGTTGGCCATGCCGTAGAAGCCGAGGTCATTCGGGTGGCAGCCATCCACCGTGCATTCGCCGCGCGGCAGCCCGGCAAACAGCGATTCACCGTCTACGAACACGATCTTGCGGTCGCCGTCGGCAAGCGCATGGAGGAACGTTTGGTGCACCACGTTGCGGCGTGGAATCACTTCTTCTTTTTCCATGGCTTCGAGCCGGTCGTATTCCCCGGGGCGCGACACCAGCACGATCGGCAGATCGGGCTGCGCGGCGCGGATGGTGCGATAGAGCGGCTCGTGCGTTTGCGCCAGATGAGCAACACAGGGCGCGTTATGGTCATAATCGAGCACCATCACGCTGCATTTTTGGCGCGCCAGGTAATCGGCCATCACCTGCTCGCCGCGCGCACTGCCCGAAAAGCCCAGGTTGCGGTAGTCGCAGTTGAACCGGCGCGAGATAAATGCCTGATAGCAGGTGCCCGGGCGCGACGCGCAGCCCCCTTGGGTGATCGACGAGCCGTAATAAATCACGGGCGGAATGGGGCGGTAGGGCGCGCCCGCTTCGAGTCGGGCGCCGGCGCGCAGGCCGATCTGAAGCGCCGCCACGCCGTTATAAAGCGGAAAATTGAGTGTGAGCGCGCGCATGCGGCGCGTGGGCAGCGTGACCACGGCGTCAAAATCCACATCGGAATCCGGCACCTTGACCGCAGGTTGATAGCTGCCGAGGAACACGCTGCCGTTTGGCGTGTCTTCATAAAGGTCGAAGCCGGCCGAGCCCAGCGCAGGCATGTGCGGCATAATGCAGCGGCCGTGCATCACACAGCGGATCACCACATAGTCCGAATCGGTGGAAAAGCGCAGGCGGCCGCCCGCAGTATTGCCGTTCAGTTCCGCAACGCCGGGGTTCACCTGCGCCGCAATTTCCGGTTCCATGCGCACGCACCAGCCCGGCGCGTCGTCCGGCATCAGGCCATAGCGCTGCATCGGCGCCTGATGCATATCATAATAAACGGCGTCGGTGAGCGACGCCGTGTTCCGCACCTGAAAGTTGCGGTCGATTTCCTCAATTTTCATTTGTTGTCCCTCCGTCGGACGGCATGCGTCCGTTTTTTACTAATCGTAGCATACTTCCGGCGCGATTGCAAGTGGCGAACCGGAATTTCCGCAAAAAACGCAGCGCCGAACACCTGCACCCTTTTTTCGTCTTGCGGAAATTCACACCGAAATCATTGGATTTGCAGCTCGCACCAATGAATTTGCACGGTCCCGTTTGCCGCGCCCAGTTCCGCAACCGTGATCGGCGGCAGCGCGCCGCGGTTCGGCACCGCGAACGCATAATAAATCAGGTCGTCATACTGCGGATACTGCACCGGCACGCGGCCGAGCGGACGGCACAGCACCGCGTTTACATACGCCGTCAGCCCGCTCTGCTCCGCCGATTCGGACACGCCGACGACCAGCCGCACCGCACGGTCGGCCGGAATGGAACCGGTCGGCATACGCAGCGCGCGGCATTCCCCATTGCCCACCGTTGCCGGCAGCGGGTGCTGCATGGCACAGCCGGGTGCGGTGACATCGTGATAGGTCACCACGTGGCGGCGCGGAACGGCCGATTGCCCCGAGCGGTTGCCCGCCAGACGCAGCAGCTCCGACAGACCGCGGTTTTCGATCGCACAATCGGGCAATTCGGGATGCGGCGCGGCGCTGTCCATATAATTGAACAGATAAATGCCGTCCGCGCCAAGCGCCCAGTTGCCGCAGCAGCTGCCGAGCGCGGTTTGAAGCGTGTTGTGGTGATAAATGCGCGGCGTGCGCGGGTAGGCGCCGCAAAGCACCTCCAGCCCGGCCAGAATCTGCACCGGGCTGCCCGCGAAGGTGCGCTTCCACACGTCAATCGGCAGGTCGTTATCCACGCTCGCCCAGCGCGAGGTAACGGTGATCACATCCACCCAGTGCTCGCGCACCCATGTGAATGCATCAAAGCCCAGCCGCAGCGCGAGCTCGGGGCTGCGGGGCAGGCGCACCGCAATCGGAATGGCATGGCCGCGGCGCTGCTCCGCCGCCCGCACCAGCGCAACGAGCGACCGCATAAAGTCATTGAGCACCGCTGTGGCCTCATATTCCCGCCCGATGCACACCGAAGTGATCTCGCGCATGAAGTCGAACTCGATTCCGTCTGCGTCAAAGGTATCGAGCGCTTCTGCTGCAACGGTGTGGTAATATTCGCGCACCGGCACACGCAAATAGTCGAGTGCATGATCCATATAGCCCGTTGCGGGGCGGTAGGGCGAGCGGCAATATTCGGGATGCTCGTCCACCATTGCACTGTTGAGAAACGAGCCGGGGTGCACCGAGCCGTGGATATCGTTCATACGCAGGCTGATCCACGGTCGGATCGCGTTTTGGCGCAGCCGGTCGATCCAGAGTTGGTGCAGCGGCAGCCCGCAGTCGTAAATTTCCGCCATCAGCCGTGCGCCCCAAGTGAGCGGGTCGCTGTTGGCCGCTGCGCCGCGGGCCGCACGGTACGCGCGGAACTTGTCGATTACATTCTCCGTGCGCTTGGAGGGGTACCAGCAGGTGCTTGCATTGAGGCAAATCAAGAAATCGGTAATGGCAGTACCGCGATACTGATC
>CAKUME010000153.1 GCA_934667575.1 uncultured Eubacteriales bacterium
CCCTTATTGTGTAAAAGATAAAATGTATTGATTCAACCGGCCCCGGTTCGGGCCGATGGAACAGCAGAGGAAAAAATTACTTTTGCTCCTGCGCAATGCGCATGGTGTCGAGCGCGATCATATATTCTTCCTCGGTGGGCACCACCCAGGTCTGCACCCGCGCGCCCGGCGCCGAAATGTTGACCTCTTCGCCGCGCACCTGATTTTTTTCGGTGTCGATCGCAATGCCGCACCAATCCATGTCTTTGCACACCAGCTCGCGCAGATTGCACTGGTTTTCGCCGATGCCCGCGGTAAACACGAGCACATCCAGGCCGTTCATTTCGGCGGTGTAGGCGCCGATCAGCTTTTTGATGGCCAGCACCAGAATGCGGATGGCCAGCTGCGCGCGCTCGTTGCCCGCGTCGGCCGCCGCGCACACGGTGCGGAAGTCGTTGCTCACACCCGAAATGCCCAGCAGCCCGCTCTTGCGGTCGAGGATGTCGGCCACTTCCTTGCTGTCGATCCCCAACCCGTTGATCAGATAGGTGACAATGGTGGGGTCAATGGCGCCGGAACGGGTGCCCATCGGCAGGCCGTCCTGCGGGGTGAAGCCCATGGAGGTGTCCAGCGCCTTGCCGCCCATCTCGGCGGTAATGGAGGAACCGTTGCCCAGGTGGCAGGTGATCATCTTGAGCTGATCGAGCGGCTTGCCCGCCAGCTCGGCCGCGCGGGCCGAAACATAGCGGTGGCTCGTGCCGTGGAAGCCGTAGCGGCGCACCTGATACTGCTCATAAAATTCATACGGAATGGCGTAAACATAGTTTTGCGGCGGCAGCGTGGCAAAAAACGCCGTGTCGAACACCACCACCTGCGGCTTGTCGGGCATCAGGCGAATGCAGCCGCGCATGCCGCTCACCGCAGCGGGGCCGTGGAGCGGATTGAGCGGCGCAATGCTGTCCAAATAGGCGATCACCTCGTCGGTAATCAGGCAGGACTGCTGATATTTGCCGCCATGCACCACGCGATGACCGACCGCGTCGATCTCCGACACATCTGCAATCACGCCATGCTCCCTGTCCACCAGCAGATGCAGCACCTCGGTGAGCGCCGCTTCGTGGGTGGGAAAATCCATCTCGCGCTTATAGGGCGCCGCGCCGGTTTTTTTGTGGGTGATCATGCCGCCGGTGCCAATGCATTCGCAGTTGCCCTTGGCCAGCACCTGCTTGGTTTCCATGTTGAGCAGCTGATATTTCAGCGAGGAGCTGCCCGAGTTGATAACCAGAATTTTCAAAGATGATCGTCCTTTCCGCAAAACGAGGTAATGAAGTTATCGGTTCAAAATCTGTGCAAAGCGCGGATACGCTTCGTCGTAGGCCGCCGCAGCCGCCGGGGCATAGTGCTTGGGCTGCTCCGAAGCCGCCACTGCGCGGCGAATTTCGGGCAATCCGCTGAGCGCGCCGAGCGCCCACAGCTGCACCGCAATATTGCCCATGGCCGTGGCCTCGATCGGCCCGGCGATCACCGGCACATTGCAGCTGTCGGCGGTCATCTGGCAGAGCAGCCGATCTTTGGTGCCGCCGCCGATCATGTGAATGTGGGCGTATTCCTTGCCCGTGACCGCGCGCACCGCGTGGAAGGTGTAGCGATACTTCATCGCCAGGCTCTCGTAGATGCAGCGCATGATCTCGCCGCGCGTCTGCGGCACATACTGATGGGTTTCGGCGCAGAATTCCTGCACCCGGCGGGGCAAATTGCCCGGCACGCCAAACCGCGGGTCGTCGGGATCGATAAAGCAGCGGAACGGCGCACACGCCACGGCCTCGCGCTCAAGGTCGGCGTAGGTCACTTCGGCACCCTCGCGAATCCACTGGCGGCGCGACTCCTGAATCAGCCACAGGCCGATGATGTTTTTGAGGAAGCGCACCGTGTGGTTCACGCCGCCCTCGTTGGTGAGGTTAAAGCGGTAGCTCGCCTCATTGATCACCGGCTTTGCCAGCTCGGTGCCAAACAGCGACCATGTGCCGCAGCTGATGTAGATAAAGTCCGACTCCTGCGACGGCACCGACGCCACCGCCGACGCCGTGTCGTGGGTGGCCACGGCGATCACCGGCACCTTGGGGCAGCCGAGCTCTTCGCAGATGTCGTCGCGCAGCAGGCCGTATTCGCTGCCGGTGTCGATCAGCTCGGGCAGCAGCCGGGTGGGAATGTTCAGCTCATCGAGCAGCGTTTTGTTCCACTCGTGCGTGTAGGGGTCGAGCAGCTGCGAGGTGGATGCAATGCTGAACTCCGCGCGCTGCACGCCGGTGAGAAAATAGGCGAACAAATCGGGGATAAAGAGCAGCTTGTCGGCCATGGCGAGCCGCTCCGGCTCATTCAGCACCATGGAATAGAGCTGAAAAATCGTGTTGATGTTCGTCAGCTGCACGCCGGTGCGGCGGTAAAGCTCCTCCGCCGGAATTTTTTCGTATACCTTTTCGGGAATGCCCGCGGTGCGGGTGTCGCGATAGTGCACTGGGTTGCCGATCAGTTGGCCTTTTTTGTCCACCAGCCCAAAGTCCACGCCCCAAGTGTCGATGCCGATCGCATCAAATCCACCCGCGTGCACGGCTTTGGTGATGCCCTGCTTAATTTCAAAAAACAGCCGCAGCACGTCCCATTGGAACACGCCGTTCACCGTTACCGGGTCGTTGGAAAACCGGTGGATCTCCTGCATGCGGATGCACGTTCCGTCGTATTCCCCCAAAATTGCGCGGCCGCTGGAGGCGCCAAAGTCGAACGCGAGAATGCGCTTGCCTACCATAATACCGTTCGTCCTTTCGTTTATGGATTTATTTTGTTCGATCACACGAAATCAGCGGCGGGCCAGCACGTCCCGCTCATACTGCTTGACCTGCGCGAGCCAATCGAGCCCCACGCCGGCCTGCTGCTTGGCGCAGTAGTAGTCCCACACCAGCGCGGCGGGCTGCTCTTTGAACTCCTGCACAAACGCAAGGCGCGCGGTGTTGTCGCCGGCCCGCTCCAGCGCCTTCATCTGCTCCACCGGCTGCAGCAGCGCCTCGAGCATGGCGCGGCGGGTGTTGCGCAGGCCGATCACCCACGCGGCAATGCGGTTGATCGACGCGTCGAAATAGTCGGTGGCAATGTGCACGCGCTCGAGTGCATTCATGCGCACCAGTTCTTCCATAATCGCGCGGGTCTCGTCGTCGAGCGCCACCACATGGTCGCTGTCCCAGCGCACCGGGCGCGAAACGTGCAGCAGCAGCGAGTCTTTGTAGGCCAAAATTGCCGACAGCTTGGCCGACACCATCTCGGTGGGGTGATAGTGGCCGGTGTCGAGCGTGACGAGCACCTTGGGCTGATGCATGGCATACATCACATAAAATTCATTGGAGCCCACCGTGTAGGACTCGAGCCCAATGCCAAACACCTTGCTCTCCACCGCATCCACCACGCCGGGCGCATCTTCGGCAAAGATCTGGTCGTAGGAATCCTTCAGGCGCAGGCGCGGCGCCAAGGTGTCCACCGGCATTTCCTTGCTGCCGTCCGGAATCCAGTGGTTAATCACGCAGGGTTGGCCGGTGCGCTGGGCAAAATAGGTGCCGATCTTGCGGCAGCGCTTGTCGTGCTCGATCCAGAAAGCGCGCACCCGGTCGTCGGCGGCCGAAAGCGTGCCGTTTTCGCTCAGCGGATGCGAGAAAAACGTGGGGTTAAAGTCGAGGCCGTAACCGCGCGCCACCGCCCAGTCGGCCCACTTTGCAAAGTGTTCCGGCTCAATTTCGTTGCGGTCCACCGGGTGATCGGCTTCCTGATAGTTCGCGTGCAGGTTCACCTTTTTGGCGCCGGGAATAAACCGGGCGGCAAAGTCGATGTCGGCACGCAGCTCATCGGCCGTGGCGGCCTTGCCCGGGTAGTTGCCGGTGGCCTGAATGCCGCCGGTCAGCGCGCCTTCTTTTTTCTCAAAGCCCCCCACGTCGTCGCCCTGCCAGCAGTGCAGCGAAATCGGCGTGCGGTCGCAGCGCGCGATCGCCTCGTCCACGTCCACGCCGTATTGCGCGTAGAACGCTTTGGCCAGCTCATAGC
>CAKUME010000154.1 GCA_934667575.1 uncultured Eubacteriales bacterium
CGGCCGCACCATCTACGACGCAGGAAAGGAAACCTTCTGCCGCCTGCTGCTCCGGTTCAGCGGCACGGGGGGCGCGCGCGTTTGTTACGGCGAAAGCCGCCAGGAAATTTGCGACGAGAGTGCAAAAATCAACATCTTTTTGGATATCGACGTGCAGCCCGAGGTGGTGATTCCGGCCTACGCGTTCCGCTATCTGCGCTTTGAAGTGCCCGACACGGCGACGCTGACTGCCGTGCAGGCGGAATATGAGTATGTTCCGCTGCCGGATCGCGGCACGTTCCATTGCTCCGACGCCGAGCTGAATCGGATCTGGGATGTGGCGGCCTGGACGCTGCATCTGAACGCACGCGAATTCTTTTTGGACGGCATCAAGCGCGACCGTTATCTCTGGTCGGGCGACGCATATCAGAGCTATTTGATGAACTATTATATCTTTTTTGACAATGCGCTCTGCACGCGCACCATGCTTGCGCTGCGCGGCAAGGATCCGATGGTTCGCCATATCAACACCATTATGGACTATTCGTTCTATTGGGTGCTCGCTATGAAAGATTATCTGCGCTATACGGGCGATTTGGAATTCATCCGCCGAGTGTTCCCCAAAATCGAGCGGCTGCTGCAATTCTGCATTGGCCGCGCCAACGCAGACGGCATGTTGGAAGGGCTCCCGGGCGACTGGATATTCATCGACTGGGCGGATCTGGACAAAACCGGCCCCAACGCGGCGGAGCAGATCCTGTTCGTCGCGTCGCTGGAAGCGGCTGCGGAGCTAGGGCGCAAGCTGGATATGGATGTGCACGAATACGACGACCGTGCTGCACAGCTGCGCCGGCTGGTGGAAACGCGCTTTTGGGATGAAGAAAAGGGCGCCTATATCGATAGCTTCACCTCCGGCCGCCGCTGGGTGACGCGCCAGAGCAATCTGTTTGCGCTGCGGTTTGGCTTTGACGGCAACGGCCGGCGCGAAAAAATTGTGCGCAACGTGCTGCTGAACGACGAGGTGCCGCAGATCACCACGCCCTACTTCAAGTTCTATGAGCTCGAAGCGCTCGCGGAGCTGGGCAACACCAACGCATTGCTCGCGCGCATTCACGACTACTGGGGCGGCATGCTGCAGCTGGGCGCGACTTCGTTCTGGGAGGAATACAAACCCACCTTGCAGCCGGACGAGCATTACAGCATGTACGGCGATCCATATGGCAAGAGCCTGTGCCACGCCTGGGGCGCCAGTCCAATTTATCTGCTGGGCCGCTTTGTGCTGGGTGTGGCCCCCACAGCGGACGGTTATGGTTCGTTCACCGTTGCTCCGCACGTTGCGGGGCTGGACACGGTGGAAGGCACGGTACCGACACCGCGCGGAGATATTCGCGTGCAGGTCACGCCGGAGTATGTGGAAGCGGCGGCGCCGTTTGAAGGCGGCACACTGGTGTGGCAGGGCCAGCGCGCAGAAATTCCGGCCGATGCGCCGGTGCGTGTGGCGCGCGGCTGAGCCCACGTCATTCTCGCCTATTTTTCGGCCGGACAGGAGCGACCCGATACCATGATTCCCATTCACAACGTCATTCAACATTTTCGCACCATCACGCGCCATCGCCACAAGGTGATTGCCAACTGCGCCCGCGCCGGGATTTTGATGCAGGGGCTGCGCCATGATTTGTCCAAATACAGCCCAACGGAATTTTGGGTGGGTGCAAAATATTACCAGGGCGGCACGCGAAGCCCCAACGAGGGCGAACGCGAAGCTTATGGATACAGCAAGGCGTGGATGCACCACAAGGGGCGCAACCGCCACCATTTTGAATATTGGACAGACTATAACCCGGCCACCCGTTCGCTGCGTCCGGTGCCCATGCCCACGCGATATATTGTGGAAATGTTTTGCGACCGCGTGGCGGCGAGCAAAATTTACATGGGGAAAAACTACTGCAACGACAGCGCTCTGCAATATTTTCTGCGCGCCAAACCGCATCGGGTGATCGATGCGGGCACCTCCGACACGCTGGAACATTTGCTGGCCACGCTTGCCGAGCGCGGCGAAGATGCGGCGTTTGCCGAGGCACGAGCGCTGATTCGCGCCGACCGGGCCGCCCGCCGAAAGAAGGCCGCGCCATGATGCCGCAGAACGCCCAGCTTTGGCTGGATCGGGAGCTCGCCCGCCTGACGGAGGAGGCGCGTGTGCCGCGGCTGCTGTTGCATGCGTGCTGTGCACCCTGCTCCAGCTATGTGCTGGAATATTTGGCCGCGCATTTTGCGATCACACTGTTTTTCTATAATCCGAACATTGCGCCGGAGGAAGAATATCACTTTCGGGCGGCGGAATTGCAGCGACTGCTGCGCGAAATGCCGCTCGCGCGCCCGGTGGCGTTCCTGGAGGGGCGCTACGACCCGGAACGCTTCCGCGCGATGAGCCGCGGGCTGGAGCAGCTGCCCGAAGGCGGGGAACGCTGCTTTCGCTGCTATCGGCTCCGGCTCGGCGAAACGGCACGCATGGCGAAGAAACAGCAGTTTGACTATTTCACCACCACGCTGTCCATCAGCCCATACAAAAACGCGGCAAAGCTCAACGAGATCGGCGCGGCGCTTGCCGAAGAAACCGGCGTGCCCTATTTGTTTTCCGACTTCAAAAAGCGCGGCGGCTACACACGTTCCTGCGCACTGTCGGCGGAATACGGGCTCTATCGGCAAAACTACTGCGGATGCGCATTTTCGCGTGCGGAAGCCGATCGGCGAATCGCGGCGCGTGAAGCTGCCCCCTAAGCGCAACCGTCGCGTTCTCCCGTCAAACTGCCGGGGAACGCGACGTTTTTATTGCGAAGTCCAACGCGGTTCACACTTGGGGCACCGCGTTCATTCCGAAACACAAAAGGCCATTGAAATGCAAATGCCTCATTTCAATGGCCTTTAAATTTCACGCAGTGACGATTATTTTTCGATCGACCACTTTACGCCCTGCGGGGTGTCGGTGAGCACAATGCCCTTCGCACGCAGTTCATCGCGAATGCGGTCGGCTTCGGCGTAATTTTTCGCCTTTTTGGCCGCCGTGCGCGCTTCGATCATTTGCTGCACATAGGACGCCAGATCGGTGTCGCCCGCTGCCGGGGCTTCCGGCTCCGTCTGCGTTTTTTTCGCCGCTTCAATCAACCCGAGCGACAGCACACGGTCGAAGGATTCGATCAACGCATATTTTGTTGCGTCATTGGTGTTCGCCTTGAGCACATCGTAGAGCGCGGTCACGGCCAGCGAGGTGTTCAGGTCGTTGTCGAGCGCATCGGTAAAGCTTTGCTTCAGTTGGGCGGCCACAGCTTCGTCCACCGGCTCGCCGTTTGGATGCAGTGCCGCCACGCGCGCGACCAGCCGCTGATACGCCTGTGCTGCATTGTCGAGCGCTTCGTAGGAGAACATCAGCGTTTTGCGGTAGTGCGATTGCAGGCAGAACAGCCGGTACACCAGCGGGTCGTAGCCCTTGGATTCGAGCAGCGACACCGTGAGAAATTCGCCGCTCGATTTACTCATTTTCCCGTTTTTGGTGTTTAGATGATGCACATGGAACCAGTAGTTGCACCATTTGTGGCCGAGATAGGCCTCCGACTGCGCGATCTCGTTGGTATGATGCGGAAACGCGTTGTCGATGCCGCCGCAATGGATATCGAGGTATTCACCCAGATGCTTCATGCTGATGCAGGAGCACTCGATGTGCCAGCCCGGATACCCCACGCCCCACGGCGACGGCCATTTGAGCTCCTGATCCTCAAACTTGGATTTGGTGAACCACAGCACAAAATCGCATTTGTTGCGCTTGTTGCCGTCTTCCTCCACACCCTCACGCACGCCCACCGCAAGGTCGTCTTGATCCTGCTGGTTGAACACATAGTAATTCTCCAGCTTTGAGGTATCAAAATAGATGTTGCCGCCCGCCTCATAGGCATAGCCCTTTTCGAGCAGCACGCCGATCACGCGGATGAAATCCGCAATGCAGTGAGTGGCCGGTTCCACCACGTCCGGGCGCTTGATATTCAGCTTTTTGCAGTCTTCAAAAAACGCGTTCGTATAAAAT
>CAKUME010000155.1 GCA_934667575.1 uncultured Eubacteriales bacterium
CTGGTCGATCGGCCGCACGCCAAAGTTGCATCCGCCTGGCAGCGACACCTCGGCGCGGTGGAACCGCCCCAGCATAGCGCCCAGCAGATAATACGACGCCCGCATCCGCTTGAGCGAATCGTAGGACGCCACCGGCCGCAGAATCGACCGCGGGTTGATCTCCACCACCGAATCCGAAATCATTTTCACCTGCGCGCCCAGCTCGTGCAGGATGCGAATCATCATTGAAACATCGCTGATATTGGGCAAATTTTCAATGCGGCACGGCTCATCCGACAAAATGACGCCCGGCAGGATCGCTACCGCCGCGTTTTTTGCTCCGCTGATCGAAACTTCGCCCGTGAGGCGGTTCCCGCCGCGAATCACCAGTTTTTCCATTCCCGTTTACACTCCCTCAATATCGATCGAACCACTTTGCCCCCGGCGCGGTTCGCAGTCAAAAAAACAGCGCCGTGCACTCTCAGTATAACCTGAAATCAAGCAAAAAAACAGAAACCGGCGTTGTTCAAGATAAAATTCAAATTGTAATTTCTGCAAAATCGAAATGCAGAGTTTTTTACACTATAATAATATAGCAAGTCGTGCAAAATTGCAATCCCTTTTTTGCTTTTTCCGCCAATGAATTTTTGAATTTTTGGCTTTGGCATGCGAATTTATCCGTTTTTTTCCATTTTTGCGCGATCCGGCGCGCCTGCGCGGCGATATTCGGTGGGCGTGCAGCCGTGTAATGACAAAAAGTGGCGTCCAAAACTGGAGAGTGAATCGTAGCCCACCGCAAACGCAATTTCCGTGATCGGGCGCGCGGTGGTGCGCAGCAGCGACGCCGCTGCGGTAATGCGAATGCAGTGCACATATTCCGTGGGCGTCATGCCCACGGCGGTGCGAAACCAGCTGCGCAGCGTGGTGGGGTGCACGAACGCGCGCGCCGCAAGCTCCTCCACCCAAATCGGCTCGCGGTAGTGGCGGCCAATATATTCGAGCAGCGGGTTGAGCTGCGGCAAAAACAGCCCGCCGCGCGGCGCGGCCGCCTCGGCCAGCCACGGCAGACGGGCGTGGCGCACCAGCAGCGCCGCAAGCAGCCCCCGAATGCATTCCGAGCTACCCGGCGCGTGCCGGCGATATTCCAGCTCAATCTCCGCCGCCAGCTGCACAATGGCCGGATCGGTGCTCACCGCATGGCGCGGGTCAGCGCGCCGCCACGGCAGCTGTGCTTCGCCGAAGCGCTCGGCCGCAAACACGCCCTCCACCTGAAAGGTGACAAACAGCCAGCGGCATTCCATCGTGCCCGCGCCGCACGCAATGTGCACCTGCCCCGGGTAGATCACCGACGCGCACGGCGCGGCAAACGGCAGCCGTTCGCCGTCCACGATAAAAATCCCGCTTCCGCTCACGCAGTAGCCCACTTCGAGCGCGTCGTGATGATGCAGGAACGCCGCATCGCCGCGCGCAATGGGCGCGTAACCCATCAGCAGCTGGGCCGCGTTTTCGCGAAAGGCGCCCGCAAACGGCTGGTAGGTGATCGGAAGCGCGTCCGACGCTCGTTTTTGCACAATACCGTCTCCTTTTCGCGCAGAATCATTCAAAATAATCGATTATACTAATACTATAACCCACACCAAACAAAAAGTAAAGAGGGATGAACATGGAATATTTGGATTTTGCTCCGCTCATGCGCGAGCTTGGCGATCTCAAATCATATTTTGATTTGAAGTGCGAATACGGCAGCGCCGATGCGCTTCGCCCGATCTACGACCAGTTGAAGCAGGCGTTGGCCGACGCGCAGCGCGCCTACGACGCAGTGCTGCCCGACGCGGCGCTGGCGGCAAAAGAGCCGGACGGTTACGATGCCATCGAGGCGCTCTGCGAAGGCGGCAACACGGCGGTTCCGGTGGAAAATCTGAACGAAAAAATGGCGGGCGCGGTGCTCGGCCGGTTCATCGGCTGCCTGCTGGGCGTGCCGGTGGAGGGCTATGCCATTGAGCACATGAAAAAAATTGCCGCGCACTGCGGCATGGAATTTCCGCCTCGCGGCTACTGGCGCGAGGTGGAACGCCCGTGGGATAAGCAATACGGCGACAGCCCGCGCACCGGTTATCGCGAAGGCTCGATGAACTGCGTTTGCTGCGACGACGACATCACCTACACCATTCTAGGGCTGCTGGTCATCGAAAAATACGGCTTTGATTTTACCACCGCGCAGATGGGCGAATTTTGGAAGGCCCATTTGCCGATAGCGTGCACGGCGGAACATGTGACGCTCGAAAATCTGAAGGCGGGCATTCCGGCCGAGCAGGCGGCCGATTTGAACAATCCGTATGTACAGTGGATCGGCGCCGACATTCGCGCCGACGGCTTTGCGTTTGCCGCCGCGGGCAATCCGCATCTGGCTGCCAAGCTTGCCTACCGCGACGCGTATCTGTCGCACCGGCGCAACGGCATCTACGGCGAAATGTTCTTTGCCGCCGCGGAGGCAGCCGTATTCACCGTGGCCGATCCGATGGATGCCATTCGCATTGGTCTGCGCGAAATTCCGCGCGAATGCGAGCTGCACAAGGCCATTGAGTGGGCGCTCGAAACTGCGCCCGCCATTCATGACTATGCCGAGGCCCGCGCTGCGGTAGACGAGCATTTTGCCGGAATGCACGCGGTGCACACCATCAACAATGCGTGCCTGGTGGTGTTCGGTCTGCAAATCGGCAAGGGCAGCTTCACCGACACGATCAGCGAGGTAGTGGCCATGGGGCTGGATAACGACTGCACCGGCGCGACCGCAGGCAGCATTTTGGGCGCATTCGTGGGACGCAGCGGCATTGATGCACACTGGACCGCGCATTTTAACGACACCGTGCGCACCTATCTCACGGGCTTTGAAACGCTGTCGATTTCCGACGTGACCGCTCGTTTTGTCGCGCTTGCGTCGAACCAACCGGCAAACTGACCGCATCTGCGCTTTTCCTTTATAATTATAATATTCGTGCGTCTGCATCCAATCGGGTGCAGACGCTTTTTTTGCGCAATACGGCGCGTTTGACAATTTGCATAACATCGCAAACCGTGTTTTAAAATGCTTAGACATGGCGCCGAATTCAAAAAAAGTCCGAAAAAACATGCAAAAAGGGGTTGACATCCGGCACAAACCGGAGTATGATATACCACAGTTAGTGAGTGCTAATTTTTATTTTTCCCTGAGGGTTAGCAAAAGCTAATTTTATTTTGGCAATCGAGGTTAGCAAAAGCTAATTTTATTTTTGCCGCAGGGGTTAGCAGGAGCTAATTCACAGAATTCAAAACGGAGGGATCAGTTATGATGCCATTGGCGCTTGCAGGAGTGGGCGAAACCAACACCATCAAACGCATCGGCGGAAGCCCCGAGGTGAAACAGCATCTCGAAAATCTCGGCTTTGTGGTGGGCGGCAATGTGACCGTGGTTAGCGCGCTGGGCGAGAATGTGATCGTGAATGTGAAGGAAGCCCGGGTGGCCATCAGCGCAGAGATGGCGCGCAAAATTATGGTATGATGGCGTGCGCTGCACGCCTCTGCATACAGAATCTGACATTTTTTATCGAGGAGGAACAGGCTATATGAATACGCTCAGACAGGCCAAAGTGGGCAGCACCTACAAGGTCGTCAAGCTGCACGGTGAAGGCGCTGTGAAACGCCGCATCATGGACATGGGACTCACCAAGGGCGTGGACGTCTATGTGCGCAAGGTTGCGCCGCTCGGCGACCCGATCGAAGTGACGGTGCGCGGCTACGAGCTTTCGCTGCGCAAGGCGGACGCCGAAATGGTGGAAGTCGAGTAATTTTTATCCCAAGCAGGCACCCCGATTTTTCAGAGCGACGGTCCGCCGACAGCGGATTGCAGAAAGAGAGGATTTTTCGACATGGATATTCGCATTGCCCTTGCGGGCAACCCGAACAGCGGTAAAACCACCCTGTTCAACGCGCTCACCGGTTCGAACCAGTTCGTTGGTAACTGGCCCGGCGTTACCGTGGAAAAAAAGGAAGGTAAGCTCAAAAAGCACGACGGCGTGAT
>CAKUME010000156.1 GCA_934667575.1 uncultured Eubacteriales bacterium
GCGATCGTGAGCGAGATGGAAAGCTTTGCGTCCTACGCGTTCAACAAGCCCCACGCGGCATCCTATGCCTATGTGGCGTATCAAACGGCGTATCTCAAATGCCACTATCCGCGCGAATTCATGGCCGCGCTGCTCACCAGCGTGCTCGACAACACCAACAAAGTGTCCGAATATATTGCGGAATGCCAGCGGCTGAACATTCAGGTGCTGCCGCCGCATGTGAACGAAAGCGACGCGGGCTTCACGGTGTCGGGCGGCAACATCCGCTTCGGCCTGCTCGCCGGGCGCAACATCGGCCGCAATTTTGTCGCGTCGCTGCTCGAGGAGCGCAAGCACGGCAAATTTCGCTCCTATTATGATTTTTGCAGCCGGATGTTCGGCACCGACCTCAACCGCCGCACGCTTGAATCGCTGATCAAGTGCGGCGCGCTCGACCAGCTGGGCGCCAACCGCCGCCAAATGCTGTACAGCGCCGAAGAGCTGCTGGCCGATCTGGACGCCACGCGGCGCAAAAACCTCGAGGGCCAAATCAGCCTGTTCGGCGCGCTGGACGGCGGCGCGCACCCCGTGGGCGACGATTTTCCGCTGCCCAACGCGCCCGAATTTCCGCTGGCCGAGTTGCTCGCCATGGAAAAGGAAATGACGGGCATGTATCTGTCCGGTCACCCCATGGCGGCCTACCGCGCGGCAGGCGAAGCACTGCACGCGGCGCGCATCAGCGACATTGCCGCCTGCGCCCACACCGGCGAGGAGGCCGCCGACGCCGAAACGCCCGACGCCGCCTATCGCGACGGCGACATGGTAACGGTGCTGGCCATTGTGAACTCGGTGCGCACCAAAATCACCAAAAACAACCAGACTATGGCATTCGTCGCACTCGAAGACCTTTACGGCAGCATTGAAATGCTTGTTTTTCCGCGTTCGCTCGACCAATATTCCGCCGCGCTTCAGGAAGGGCAGGCGGTGGCGGTGCGCGCGCGTGTGAGCCTGCGCGAGGAAGAAGACGCCAAGCTGATCTGCGAGCGTGTGGTTGCCGTGCCCGACCCGAATAATGTTGCCTCGATATGGAAAAATGATGCACAGCGCGCCCAGAATATTCCGCTTGCGCCGCCGGAACCAAACGAACCCGCCGCGGTGCCCGCACCCGCGCACTCCGAGCGGCATGGGCTGTATCTGCGCGTGCCGAACATGGCGTGCGACGCGTTCCGCCGCGCGGAGCGCGTGCTGGCGGTGTTTGACGGCAACACGCCGCTCTATATTTTCTGCACCGACAGCAAAAAGCTCTCGCTTGCGGCGCGCGGCCGCTGGGTGATGCTCAACGAGCCCATGCTCGGCGAGCTGCGGCGCATTCTGGGGGCCGAAAACGTGGCTATAAAAGAATAGGTATTTTTGTTGCTTTCGCAGAATTATGAAAAAACCGCGGAAAAGTTGCGAAACGCCTTGAAAAATGATTGCGGGACGGATATAATAAGAGATAAAGGCCGCATTGAGTTTTCCCGTGCGGCGGCATCCTCCGATTTTTTGGAATTGGAATGAAAGGAAGATTTGATTATGAAAAAAATCGCAGTTCTCACCAGCGGCGGCGATGCGCCAGGCATGAACGCCGCCATTCGTGCAGTGGTTCGCGCCGGCATCAGCTGCGGCATGGAAGTGATGGGCGTGCGCCGCGGCTACAACGGCCTGCTCGATAACGATGTGTTCCCGATGGATCTGCGCTCGGTGTCTAATATTCTCCAAATGGGCGGCACTTGCCTGTTCACGGCGCGCAGCCCCGAATTCAACACCCCGGCCGGCGTGAAAAAAGCGGCCGATAACTGCCGCCGCCTGGGCATTGAGGGCCTGGTGGTCATTGGCGGCGACGGTTCGTTCCGCGGTGCGCGCGACCTGTGCGCCGAAGGCATTCGCTGCATCGGCCTGCCGGGCACCATTGACAACGATATTTCCTGCACCGACTACACGATCGGCTACGACACCGCAATGAACACCGCCATCGACATGGTGGACCGCATTCGCGATACCATGATGTCGCACGACCGGTGCAGCGTGGTGGAAGTGATGGGCCACCATGCAGGGTATCTTGCGCTCAACACCGGCCTTGCCGTGGGCGCGACCGCGATTTTGGTGCCGGAAGAAAAATACGACATCGATCGCGATGTGATCCAGCCGATTAAGCGTTCGCAGGCCACCGGCAAAAAGAACTTTATCATCGTGGTTTCGGAGCTGATGCTCAACGTGGACGATTTGTGCAAAGAAATCGAAGCCAAAACCGGCGTGGAAACCCGCGGCTGCGTGCTCGGTCATGTGCAGCGCGGCGGTTCGCCGACGGCGCGCGACCGTGTGCTCGCGAGCGAAATGGGTTACCACGCGGTGCAGCTGCTCAATCAGGGCAAGAGCATGCGTGTGGTGGGCATCCACGAAGACAAGCTGGTGGACTACGATATCACCGAGGGTCTGGCGATCAAAAAGCCGTTCGATTGGGAGCTGCTCCAGATCGCGCGCACCATTTCGATCTGATTATTTGCAAAAATATAAAATCGGGTCAGGCCCAGCAGGGTTTGACCCGATTTTTTTGCGTCTTAATGGTTCTCGCGGTATTGCCGCGGCGACACGCCATATTGCCGCCGGAACAGCGTATACGCCCAGCCGAGGTTCTGAAATCCGCTTTCAAAGCAGATGTCGGCAATGGAATGGTTGCTGTTGCGCAGCATATTCGCCATATAGGTGAGGCGCAGGTCGTTGATGTATTCGCTCGCCGATTTGCCGTAGCAGCGGCGAATGCTGCGCGACAGGTGTTCGCGCGTTTTCCCCGAAAGCTGCACCATTTGCGGCAGCCCGCCGATAAAATTGCGGTTTTGGTGCATTTGGTGGTCAAGCTGCTCGAGCCACGCCGGCACCGGATGCTCGGGCTGCTCGGCATATTCGCCGAAATGGCGCGTTAAAATCTCGAGCAGCAGTGTGCGCATGCGGCAGCGCAGCTTGGGCACACAGTCGTCCGGCATGGCGCACAGCGCTTCCATGCGGCGCTTCACGCGCAGAAATTCGGCGCTTTCGAGCTGCACGGCGGGCGGCATTTGAGCGGCGCGCAGCGCCTCGGCGGGAAACCCGTCGCCCAAAAAGTCCGCAATTTGTGCAAACACCGCCTGCGTAAAGCACAGGTTCACAAATGCAAATTCCCGCCCCGGTGTGCGCACATAGTCGTGGCAGTCCTGCGGGCGGATCAGCATCAGCGTGCCCACCGGCAGCGTTTGGCGCGCGCCGTTCACCAAGTGAACGATCTCGCCGTCGCGCGTGAGAAAAAGCTCCAAATAATCGTGGGTGTGCGGCCGAAAATACTCCGTTTCACTTTTCACATAGCGGTAGCTGCATCCGGTGCGCGCGTCCACAAACCGGTCGGCAGTGAGCATTTTGGGTTCCATGGCGGCAGCTCCTTTCGTGTTTCCCGCATTCCGGGTTGGCAGCGCCCTGCGATGATCTTGCTCCGGCACACGGGAATTCATATTGCCCTTTTATAAGATGCATTCATTCATCCTCGCGCGACAGTGGATTCCTTCCAAATTCGATCACTGCGCGAATATAAATTGCAGATATGCGTTGTAGATGCCATAATTTCTGACCTCTTCAAAGCCCGCTGCAGCGGACAACGCTTTGCGTTTTGCCGTGGTGGAAACAAGGAGCGTCGAACCGCACCGCATTGGATACAGTATATCATGAAAAAACATACTTGTAAAGAGACGTGTGATATATGCCTCGTTTCATTCCCAAAGCTGCCCGGACCATACCGTTGCAAACCGAATATAACGAAAAAAAGCGCCCTTCGGCGCTTTTTTGGCTGGGATGGCCGGATTCGGACCGACGAATAACGGAGTCAAAGTCCGTTGCCTTACCGCTTGGCGACATCCCAATATGAATAAAAACAAGGAATGAAAGAAAAGGAGAAGCGCTCCGCTTATCACAATCCAATTCATTCCTCATCCAATCTGGGGTGGATAGTCG
>CAKUME010000157.1 GCA_934667575.1 uncultured Eubacteriales bacterium
CGTGGAACACCTTGCCCGCGAGCTCGAACTTTTTGTTGGCTTCATCCATGTGAATGTCGCCGCAGCCGGACACACAGCAGGTGCCCATGCCGCGCGCCACCACGGCCGCATGAGAGGTCATGCCGCCGCGCACGGTCAGAATGCCCTGCGACGCCTTCATGCCGGTGATGTCTTCCGGAGAGGTCTCCAAACGGACGAGGATCACCTTTTCGCCGCGCGCATTCCACGCTTCGGCATCGTCGGCATTAAACACGATTTTGCCGCACGCCGCGCCGGGGGATGCACCCAGGCCCTTGCCCAGCGGCGTGGCCGCCTTGAGCGCCTTCGCATCGAACTGCGGGTGAAGCAGCGTGTCGAGGTTGCGCGGATCGATCATCAGCACCGCTTCCTGCTCGGTGCGCATGCCCTCGCTCACCAGGTCGCAGGCGATCTTCAGCGCCGCCTTGGCGGTGCGCTTGCCGTTGCGGCACTGGAGCATATACAGCTTGCCGTTTTCCACGGTGAACTCCATATCCTGCATATCGCGATAGTGGTCTTCGAGGAGCTTGCAAACTTTCACGAAATCGCTGTACGCCTGCGGGAACTGCTCGGCCATCTGCGTGATCGGCATCGGGGTGCGCACACCGGCCACCACGTCTTCGCCCTGCGCGTTCACGAGGAATTCGCCCATCAGCTTCTTTTCGCCGGTGCCGGGGTCGCGGGTGAACGCCACGCCGGTGCCGGAGTTATCATTCAGGTTGCCGAACACCATCGGCATCACGTTGACCGCAGTACCCCAGGAGTACGGGATATCGTTGTCGCGGCGATACACGTTCGCGCGCGGGTTGTCCCAAGAACGGAACACGGCGCGAATGGCTTCATACAGCTGCACCTTCGGGTCGGACGGGAAGTCCTCGCCGATCTGCTTCTTGTACTCGGCCTTGAACTGCTCGGCGAGCTCCTTGAGGTCGGCCGCGGTGAGCTCCACGTCGTAGGTAACGCCCTTCTTTTCCTTCATCGCGTCGATCAGCTGCTCAAAATACTTCTTGCCCACTTCCATCACAACGTCGGAGAACATCTGGATAAAGCGGCGATAGGAGTCGTACACAAAGCGCTCAAACTTCGGATCCGGGTTGCCCTTGATCATTGCGGCCACCACTTCGTCGTTCAAGCCCAGGTTGAGGATGGTGTCCATCATGCCGGGCATCGACGCGCGCGCGCCCGAACGAACGGAAACGAGCAGCGGATTGGTGAGATCACCGAACTTTTTGCCGTTGATCTGCTCCATTTTTTCCACATATTCCATGATTTCGGCCATGATCTCATCGTTGATCTGGCGGCCGTCTTCATAGTACTGGGTGCAGGCTTCGGTGGTGATGGTAAAGCCCTGCGGAACCGGCAGACCAATGTTGGTCATTTCCGCGAGGTTTGCGCCCTTGCCGCCGAGCAGCTCGCGCATATTCGCGTTGCCTTCGCTGAACAGGTAAACATACTTGTGACTCATAGATTTTGTTACCTCCTGATGTTTTGTTGCACCGCCCGCTGGATTACGGACGGATCCATAGCTACTTTTGCTACGCTCAGTTAGCCACCATATATTATAGCAAACAAACAGCCCGTTTGGCAATGACTTTTTTGATTTTATCGGAATTTTTTTGAAAGATTTTCGCTCAAACTGGCCGGAGCACGCAATTTTGCGCAAAAA
The DNA here is from genome assembly GCA_934667575.1 of uncultured Eubacteriales bacterium. Classification (GTDB taxonomy): domain Bacteria; phylum Bacillota; class Clostridia; order Oscillospirales; family Acutalibacteraceae; genus RGIG4076. The sequence goes on from CAKUME010000157.1 coordinate 1,685, forward strand.
TCCGCAAATTATGCTTGCAAATGCCCCCCGGGATGTGCGATAATAGTAAGGCAAAACGCACGAATTTCCGGCGGGGCGGCAGGGCTGTCCCGCCGCTGTGTGCTGTTCGGAAAACGGACGAAGATTTTTCCAAAGGACGGATATTGCTATGCTGAACATCCAATCGCTTTTTTCGGCCGCGCGGAGCGGCCCGGTGGAATACCTGATCTGCGGGCTGGGCAACCCCGGCGCAAAATATGACAAAACCCATCACAACGCCGGATTTATGGCCATCGACCGCATCGCGCAGTGCGTCGGGGTCGCCGTGGATCGGCTGAAATACCATGCGCTGGTGGGTGAAGCCAACATCGGCGGCCATCGCGTGCTGCTGATGAAGCCGGTGACCTATATGAACGAGAGCGGCGTGGCCGTGGGCGAGGCGATGCGCTTTTACAAGCTGTCTCCCGCGCGCTGCATTGTGTTTTCGGACGACATCTCGCTGCCTGCCGGACACATTCGCATCCGCAAAAAAGGCAGCGCCGGCGGTCACAACGGGCTCAAGAGCATTATTGCACATTTGGGCTCCGAGGACTTTCCGCGCGTGAAGCTCGGCGTGGGCGCCAAGCCCGAGCACTGGGATCTGGCGGACTGGGTGCTGTCGGAATTTCGCGGCGCCGACGCCGAGGCGTTTGCCGCTGCGCTCGACAAGCTGCCGGAGCTGTGCGCGCTGATGGTGCAGGATCGCGCCGACGAAGCGATGAACCGATTCAACCGCTGAACCCACCGTAATGCCGGCCGCGCGGCCGGGCGAAAGGAGGAAGAAACCCGCAATGGAACTGATGAATCAACTGATCCGCCGCACGCCGGAATACCGGATGCTGGCGCAGGCCGTGCACCGCGGCGAAACGCCGGTCTGTCTCACCGGGGTGAGCGCGGTGCACAAGGCGAACGTGATCGCCGCGCTGTGCGCAGAGCAGCACCGCCGGGCGCTGGTGCTCGCGGCCGACGAAGCCGAAGCGCAGCGCATGGCGTCCGATCTGGCGGTGATGGGGCAGCGCGCGGTGATTTACCCCGAACGGGAGCTGACGCTGCGCGACATGGCCAGCCATTCGCGCGAATATGAGCGGCAGCAGCTTGCAGCGCTGGCGGCCATTGAATCGGGCGCTGCCGACGCGGTGATCTGCTGCGCCGACGCGGCCATGCAGTTCACCATGCCGCCGGAGGAGCTGCAAAAACGCACGGTGTGCATCCGCGCAGGGGAATCGATCGCGCCCGACGCGCTGATCGGCGCGCTGATTGCCGCCGGCTACGAGCGTGCCGATCAGGTGGACGGCGAAGGGCAGTTTTCGCAGCGCGGCGGCATTGTGGACTTTTTTGCGCCCGGCTCGGCCGAGCCGGTGCGTGTGGAATTTTGGGGCGACGAGATCGACTCGGCCAGCTACTTTGACCCCGACACGCAGCGGCGCACCGAACCGGCGGACGAAGTGCGGCTGCTGCCCTCGGTGATCGCCGTGATCGACGACCCCGACGCGCTCGCCGCACGCATTGATGCGCTGGCGGCCTCGCTGCGCGGCAAAACCGCGGAGCCGGCACGCAGCATTCTCGCGCCGCAGGCGCAGGCGCTGCGGGAGCGCCGCACACTGGACTGTGCCGACAAATTTCTTCCCATGCTCTACGGCCGCACCGCAACGCTTTTTGACTATGCGGGCCCGGACTGGGCGGTGTTTGTCTCGGAGGAGGCGCGCGTGAAGGAGCGCGCGCGCACGTCGTCATGGCAGTCGAACGAAGACGCCAAGCAGCTGCTGGAGGAGGGTGTGCTCTGCCGCGGACTGGACGCCTACGGCATCGACTGGACCGGCGTGGTAGCCGAGCTGAGCCGCCGCCCCACCGTGTATCTGGAAGCATTCCCGCACGGGGGCTTTGAAACGGCGGTGCGCACGCTGGTGAACCTGAACGCACGCGTGCTGTCGGTGTGGAGCGGCAGCGTGGAGGTGCTGCGCGAAGATCTGACCGCCACGCTCGACCGGGGCTGGTCGTGCACGGTGCTCGCGGGCACCGAAAAGGCCGCACGCGCCCTGGCGGGCGATCTGCACGACGCCGGGCTGCCCGCACAGTTTGAAGCCGAACCGGCCGACATTACCGCGGGCACCATTGTGGTGGCGCCGGGCGGACTGTCGTCGGGCTTTGAATACCCCGGCGCGCGTGCCGCGGTGATCACCCACGGCGTTGCCGCCGCGCCGCGCACGCGCCGCCGCCGCGCCGCCAAGGGCCGTGAAATTCAAAGTCTGGCCGAGCTGTCGCCGGGCGATTATGT
>CAKUME010000158.1 GCA_934667575.1 uncultured Eubacteriales bacterium
CAAAAAAAGACCGCTCATGTGCTTATGCGTCCGGTAAATCGGGTGCATAGCACATGAGCGGTCTTTTGTATTCCGTGTTTTGTTTTGCGGCTTAGCCGTTCACGTTGTAGTGCTCGCAGAGCAGGTTCGTTGCCTTGAGCAGCTTATACAGATAGATAAACGGCCCAACAATAATCAGCGAACCCAGCACACCCCACAGCCAGAAGTCGGACGCGCCGAGCGAATAGCCAATGCCGCGGCGGGTGAGCTCCGCGCCGATGCGGTTTGCAATTCGATGGTTCCACACGAGCGTGGCAATGCCCGCTGTGATCGGTCCAACCAGGAAGAACAGCAGGCAGTAGTGCATGGTTTTTTTGCCGTCGTAGCGGCTCGCGATCACATTGATGTCGCTGCTCACCGAAGACATTACCACAATGCCGTAAATGCCAAAGGTGATCATCGAGAGCAGGATGAACTTCAGCAGGCTCTTGTTGGTTTTGAGCTGGCCAACGGGCGCGGTGGACGGGGTGTAGGTGGACGTGGGTTGTTCGTTCATAATGTTGTTTCCTCGCTTTCGCCTTTTCTTATATTCATAATATATCATGCCGACGGGCGCCCTGTCAATAGTTTGCACCAAAAAAATGAATAAATTTTTAAGGGAATTTTCCAACAGACGGGGAGTAACGCCGATGCGCCGCAAAAGGGAGCGGCGAAATCGGTTCAAAAATCGCAAACCCATGAATCCGTGCGCAGGCCGGCAATGGGCGCCGGCACAAACGGCATACCGCTGCGGAAAACGGAAAAATCGCCGGCGGTGCCATCGCGCATCGAATGGTTGCCCGTATGCATGAGAACAATATGGCCCCCATTCGGCATTCAAATCGTTCATACTAATTGACAAATATTTACCGTTATATTAGAATGATACATGAACCTGGATTCTGAAATGCGACACAGTTTCCGTTCAAACAAAATGAAGAAAAGAGGCGATTTTTTGACCGTCGGCGCATTTGGCAGGCTGTCGGCGGCTGCCGGTGAATGCCATTTCGCCCGATCGACTGGCACGCGCAACGGAGTGCCAGCCGTTTGTCTTTTTCATGCACAGAATGGAGCACCGGATCGGACCGATGCGCGGCAAACGGAATGCGCGGGCGGAGCGGCCGCGGACGAAAATCAGATTGACAAACCATGCGAAACAAAGTAGAATAAAACCGGAAAGCGCATCTGCGCCCACAAAGGAGCCGGACACATGATACTAAAAACCGAGCGCGCGGCGCTGCGCGACCTGCTCAAATCGTTTTACGAAGTCACCGGAATCAAAACGGCGGTGTATAACACCGAGTTGGAGGAGATTCTGGCCTATCCGCCGCACCACAGCCCGCTTTGCGGCGTGATGCAGGCGGAGCGCCCGCAAGCCTGCGCCCGGAGCAATGCGGCGCTGTTTGCGCAATGCCGAGCCGACGGCGCATTGGCGCTGCACCGGTGTCACGCGGGGCTCACCGAAGCCGCCGCCGCGCTCACCGATTCCTCCAGCGGCGTGGTGATCGGCTATATTATGTATGGGCAGATCACGGACGAACCGGATGCAGACGCATTTGCCGCGCGCGTGGTTGCGGCCTGCGCCGCGCCGAACGCCGGCAGCGAGGAGCAGGCTCGGCTGCGTGCGCTGTCGGCCAATATTCGATTTTATTCCCACAGCCAGCTCCAAACAATTTCGCAGATTTTTAATGCAATTACCTCCTATATTATGGTGAAGCACTACGCCTATGCGGCCGAAAAACCAATGGTGTATTCCGTGATGGAATACATCACCGCACATTTGCAGGCGGATTTATCGGTGGCGGCGCTGTGCCGGAGGTTTGGGGTGTCCAAGGCGGCGCTGTATGCGCTCGCCAAGCCCTATATGCCAAACGGCATCGCGGAATTTGTCAAGAGCGCGCGGCTGGCGCGTGCGGCCGAACTGCTGCGCAAAACGGAGCTGCCGGTGTGGCAGATTGCGGAATGCGTGGGCTTTGGCGACAAGGATTATTTTTTGCGCGTGTTCAAAAAGAAATACGGCATTTCGGCGGGCAGCTATCGGAAAAAGCCGTAGACAAATTTACAGTTTTTACAGACGAATCCCTCTGTTTTTTCGCGGCGCGGCGCTGTATGATAATATTATGAAATTGCATCACGAAACACGGAGGGAAAGCTCAAATGAATGAAATTCACACACTGCCCGAAAAGCTCCTGTCGCGCGACGTTTGGAACATTTCGGGCAATTTTGGCCGCGTGGCAGCCGACACGCTTTGCTGCCGAACGCCGGAGTGCGAAATTCGCGCGTGCTGCGAAGCGGACGAGAGCGAGGTGTTTCACTGCACCGGCACGCTGCGCAATTGCACCGACCGGCCGATCGTGCTGAACAGCCTGCAGGCGCGGTTTCACTTGGGCGGCGGGGAGTTCGAGGTATATACGCAATACAACGGTTGGCAGAACGAAAACACCGGCGGGTGGTCGCCGCTCATCACCGAAGCGGGGGTGTCCACCCGAAGCATTCGCACGGCGAACGGCGCGGCTCCGATGATCGCCGTGCGCAATCGGCAAACCGGCCGGGGCGTGGCGTTCCATCTGCTTGCCGACTATGCGTGGTCCATCCGGGTGCGGCGGGTTCCGATGGGCGGCGAAACGGCGGAAGCGGTGGTGGAGTTGGGCGTCAACGGCGAGAATCTCGCGCTGCCCGTTGCGTCCGGCGCGGAAGTGCCCACGCCGGAGGTGCTGTTTTATTCCTTTGCCAACCGGCTCGATCTGGACTGCGCCAAGCTGCACCGCTTTTGCCAACGGCACGGCTCCGCCAAGCCCATGCCGGTGATCTATAACACCTGGCTGGCGTTTTTTGACGAAATCACCGGTGAAAAAATCTGCGCGCAAATCGACCAGGCGGCGCAGATCGGTGCGGAATACTTTGTGATCGACGCCGGTGAAAACTGGTTCCGCTGCCGCGGCGACTGGGCGGAAAAAGCGACCGGCCGGCTCCAAGGCCGGCTGGCGGAAATTTCGGCGCGGGTGCAGGCGGCCGGAATGAAATTCGGCCTGTGGTTCGAGATCGAATCGGCCAGCGGCAGCTCAAACGCGGTGCAGCAGCATCCGGCGTGGTTCCGCTGCCAGAACGGACAATACTTTTTGAATTTTGCGAATGCCGAAGCGCGCCAATGCATTCTCGACACGCTGAATGCCAACATTGAAAAATACCGGATCGCGTTCATCAAGTTCGACTTTAATCAGGACATGGATTTTGACGATGAGCGCGCCGCCTACATACCGTATTATCGCGGCTACGAGGCGTTGATCGATGCGCTGCGCGCCGCGCATCCGGAGCTGTATCTCGAAAACTGCGCCAGCGGCGGCCTGCGCGCCGACCTGAAAAACGGCACGCGGTTCGACGGCTTTTGGTTCAGCGACAACCAGAGCCCCTATGAAGGAATGCGAATTTTTAAGGAGGGCATCAAGCGTTTGCCGCCGCAGCGCATCGAAAAATGGGCGGTGATCGCCTCGCTGCCCGATTTTGCGCCGGTTTATCTGGGGCACGAAACCGAAAAAATTCTGGCCAGCCACGACGCCACCTGGGACGGTATCGTGGGCGTGCACGGTGAATTTTTGCGGGGATTTCTCACCGGAAGCCCCATTGGCATCAGCTGCGATCTCACGCGCTGCTCCGGCGCGCTGCTCGAGCTGCTGCGCGCCCATGTGGCGCAGTTCAAGGCCGAACGTGCGTTTTGGAGCGCCGCAGTGTGCCATATTTTAACCGACACGCCGCAGGTGCTCGCACTGGAATACGCCGCCGCGCACGAAATTCGTCTGGTGGTTTATTCGTTCAAAACCATGCAGTCCAGTCTTTGCGTTTATCCGCATGTGGATGAGCACGCCGACTACCGCATCCATGGAGCGACCGTTTCCGGCAGCCACATTGCCGCCAACGGCATTGAGGTGCCGCTGAGCGGGAATTACCGCG
>CAKUME010000159.1 GCA_934667575.1 uncultured Eubacteriales bacterium
GAAATGATATCGTAGCAAATGTATTTTTGAAAAAGCATGGAGGGCGCGTCGGAATTCACATAGTCGTGCAGGCGCTGCGCCATGCGGTCAAACTGCGGTTCATTGCGCGTGCGTACGGCCTCGAGCAAACCGCCGATGAGTGCCTGGCTGTCGGCAACGAACGCGGTCTCGCCCTGCGGAACGGCCATGGACCGGCGGGTGATGCGGCAAACTGCGCGCGCCTCCTGATACGAAATCGCAAATTTGTATGCGGTGGGGTAATCTTTGCCGGAATAGACATGCGGCTCGGCGCCGTCGCTGCCGCCCAGCGCGCAGAGATACTCCGTGACCTCGCCGTGCAGCTCGGGGTAACGCAGATTGGCCAGCACCGCCACCACCTGCTCCTCCGGCATTTCCACACCATAGAGCCGCACATCTTCGTCGGAGCGGTCGGAAACCTGATCGGTGAGCTGTGTGCGCTGCGCAGGATCCATGCCCTGTGTGTCGATCAAAAACACGCTGAAATACGGGTGCGGAAAGCGAATGTCGAACGCGGCCCAGCGTTCGGTGAGATTTTGGGTGTCGTTCCCGCTCAACGCACTGCGCAGCAGCTGTTCGCGAATGCAGCGCAGCGAGCTTCGGTTGCGGGTTTCCATGCCGCGCAGCGTGCGCTCAATTTGCTCGAGCTCGTTCTGGGGCGGGGCATCGGGGTCGTCGCTGCGGCACATTTGCGCCAGGCGGCGCAGCGGCTTCACATTGCGGTAGCCCATTAACACCGCCAAGCCAGCCAGCACCGCTACAACCCCCGCGCACGACAGCAGCAGTGTGGTGCGGTGACGGCGCAGGCTTTGGCGCACCAGCGCGTTTGCCGCCACACCGTAGACCGTGAACTGCCCGTCCTCCGAGCGGGCGGCGACAATGTGCGCGCCGGTCTGCTTTTCGTCGGCGGCGCGCGCGCTGCCGCTGATTTCTACGGCATGATATTCGGGCATACCGTGGTTTACCAGTTCTTCGCCGTTGAAGGAAACGGCACATGGGTCGAGCTCGGCGCCGCTCACCTTTTGCATTCGGGCAAGCAACTGGGCCTTGGGGATGAGAAACACCACCGTGCCGCCCACGCTGCTTGTTCTTTGCGTGAACGCCAGCGGAAACGCAATGAGCAGCGTGTTGTCGTCCGGGCTGAGCAGCACCGGTTCGGTGAGCGTGTTGAGCCGGTCGTAGAGCGCGGCGGTTTGCTCATCGGTGAGCTTCATCGCGTGTTTCACATAGATCGGAAAGCGCGAGGTGGTTTTTTCGGAGGTGTAAATCAGCTGCGCATCGCGATAGAACATAAAATATTGGCTGCACAGCGGCGAATAGGACGCAAACGTGGCAAAATGCTCGAGCAGCTCCGGATCGTGGTAGCCGGAGGCGTGGTAGAACGGCATATAGGCCGTGTTCATGCGAATTTTGTAGTGCACGGTTTCGAGCAGCTCATACTGCGTTTGCAGATCGTTGGCGGCAAGCTCCATGGCGCTTTTTTGCGTGGTGATCGCCTGATTGCTCAGCTCGCGCGCGGTGAGGCTGAACACCACGCCCGCAATCAGCGCCGAAGCGGCGAGCACCACGGCGAGATAGCCCAGCACATAGCGATAGGCCACGCTGAGCGGCGGATTTTCCGGATGATCTGCAAATGGTTCGATTCGTTTCATTTTGTTTTCTCCCCCGCGCGCCGGCGGCCGGTTTTCGGTTTTATTATCGCACTTTTTTTCGGAAAGGTCAATGATCGATTTTCCTGCCCCGGACACACCGAAAAGGGAGTGCGTTTCCGCATTCCCTTTTTTGCTGTGGACATGAAGTGAAATTATCTGAGATACTGCGAAACGCTGTCCATGTAGGTGGAGTAGGCCTTGGTGTAGGTTTCGACATATTCCTTCACACCCAGGTCTTCGAGCTCTTTCTGGAAGGTGTCGAACTCATCGAGCGAACGTTCGCCGGTGATGAACTTGGCCGCCTGCGCGCTGACATAGTCGGTGAGCACGGTCACGATGTCCGCCGTTTCCTGCGTTTCTTCCGCAGTGAGATATGCACCCGGGAGCGAGATGGCCGTTACATGGCCCTGCCATGCATCACAGGTGGTCGCACGCCACCATGTGTTCGCATCTGTTTTCGGATCCTGCTTCAGCACATTATCATAGGTAATCTTTTCGCCGGTGAGCGCATCTTCGAACACTTTCGTTTCGTATTCGCCGGTATTCTGATACCCGTTCTTTTTGGCTTCTTCTTTGGCCAGTTCCACGCTATACATTGCGTTGCCTGCCGGATACATGGAGCCGTAGATCTGATCGCCGATGTAAAAATCCATTGAGCCGTATTTTCCGCTCACCACGCTGTCCGCGGTAATGGTTCCCTTTTCATCAAAGTACCAGCCCTCCACGCCGTACTTTTCTGCAAGATCGGTCCCCTTCATCGGGCCATAGTAATACATCAGCGACGCTTCATCCGAATACATATAGTCCATGATGCGCGCGATTACTTCCGGATATTTGGTGTCGGCTGCGGCAGCGGTGCAGTTCACTGTGGTCTTGGAGCCGCCCGATGCAATTGCATTGTCGCAGTAGTCGCTGGTGATCACCGGCGCGCACACCCAGTCGCCGTAAGTGGTGGCCTGCGTGGACGAGAGCACCCAGTCGGACATTACTCCGCAGTTCTGCGAGGACATCAGCGCACGCGCGGTGGTGGTATCCATGGTGAAGTAGTCCTTCGAAATGGCGCCCGCCTCATACAGCTTGTGATACACCGACAAATACTCTTTGAATTCCGGCGTGTAGCACAGCAGCTGAACTTTTTTGTCTTTGAGGGCAAAGCTCATCTGACGCGGCTGACTCTGGCCGTAGAAGCCAAGCGCCGTCCAGATATAGCACTGGTCGAGCTTCGCATTGCAAATCCATCCATTGTTCTGTTCGCCGAGCTTCATCGGATCCTGCTCCTTGAACGCAATGACCATATTCACAAAGTCGTCCAGTGTTTTCGGCAGCTCCAGCCCGGCGGCATCGAGCCATTTCTGATTGATAAAGGTGCGAATGCCACCCGTCAGATAGCCGTCGATGGAGGAATTATATTCGCCGTTGGTGATGCGCGGAAGTGCGTAGATGCTGCCATCCGGCAACGTGTCGCGCACAAACGAATCGGCATATTTTTCTTTCATTGCGGTCGCGTTCGGCATCAGCGTTTCGTTCAGATAATCATTCCAATTGAGGAGCTTGTGCTCTTCCATGCCGTTGGTCACGAGTTCGGCGTTGGTGGGGTTAACGCCGCCCCATACGATATCCGGGATGTCGCCGGTGCTGAACATCAGGCTGCGGCGGGTGGCCATATCGGCCGATTCTTCCAGCTCAAACTGCACGTTCATAATGTCCGCCAGATAACGGAAGAAGTACACCTTGTCGATCGGCACCTCGCCGGTGGTGTTGTTGCGGCCGGTGAGTAGCGTTAGGGTCACTTTTTCGCCGGAGCCTTCCTTGACCGCCGGATACATCGAATCGAGGTTCAGGTAGTCGGGGTAGTTGTTGGTTTTGGTTTCGCTTGCCGTGGACGACGGGCTGCTCGCGCCGCCGCCGGAGGATGCCGGAGATTTGGCACACGCGGCAGTGCTCAGCACCATGGCTGCAACCAGCAGCGCGCCAAGCAGGGATTGAAGTGTTTTCTTCATAGCTTTCGACCTTTCCGAAAATTTATTTACCAAAACGCCGTTGCGGCGGTTTAGCCTTTGACCGAGCCGATCATCACACCCTTGACGAAATACTTTTGAATAAACGGGTAGGCAATCAGCATGGGGGCGCTCGCGATAAACACGAGGGCATATTTCATTACGGCGATCATCTTCGATTTTTCGGCGGCGGCGGTAATCGTTTCGCCGCTGATATTTCCATCGCCCTGCAAGATCACATCCAGAGTCATCTCGTTGAGCACCAGTATTTTGCGCAGCACCAACGCCAGCGGCT
>CAKUME010000160.1 GCA_934667575.1 uncultured Eubacteriales bacterium
GTTTGAATATTCGCCCGAGAGCTACACGGGCACCGAGCCGGAATATGCGCTGGAGGTCTGCAACGCCGTGCTGGACGTGCTGGAACCGTCGGAGTCCAACAATGTGATCATCAATCTGCCGGTCACGGTGGAAATGAGCCTGCCGCACATCTATGCGAGTCAGGTGGAATACATCTGCGAAAACATCAAATACCGCGAGCACGTCACGATTTCGCTGCATCCGCACAACGACCGGGGCACCGGTGTGGCCGACACCGAGCTGGCGCTGCTGGCGGGCGCCGACCGCGTGGAGGGCACGCTGTTTGGCAACGGCGAGCGCACCGGCAATGTGGATGTGATCACGCTGGCCATGAATATGTATTCCCACGGCGTGGATCCGCATCTTGACTTTTCCAATATGCCCGAAATCGTGCAGACCTATGAGGAATGCACGCACATGAAGGTATACGACCGCACGCCGTATGCGGGTGCGCTGGTGTTTGCGGCATTTTCGGGCAGCCATCAGGATGCAATTGCCAAGGGCATGCATTGGCGGCAGGATCGCGGGCTGCACGCGTGGAATGTGCCGTATATTCCGATCGACCCGACCGACATCGGCCGCACCTACGACGCCGATGTGATCCGCGTGAATTCGCAGAGCGGCAAGGGCGGCATTGCGTATCTGCTGGAACAGGCCTATGGCTATGTGCTGCCGCCGAAGATGCGCGAGCACCTGAGCTACCTGTGCAAGGGCATTTCCGACCGCGGTCACCGGGAGCTCAAGGCCGCCGAGGTGCGGGATATCTTCCTCAAGCACTATTTCAACGATAAAAATCCGATCTCGATCGCAGAAATGGCGCTCAGCAAGAACACTCTCGGCCGTGTGACCGGCGAAGTGACGTTTGAGCGCGACGGAAAGCGCACCGTGGAGCATGCCGAGGGCAACGGCTCGCTCGATGCGGTGAGCAACGCGCTGAAGCAATACACTGGGCACGACTTCCAGCTGCTCGTATACACGGAGCACAGCATGCAGGAGCGCGGTTCGCAGAGCGCGGCGGTATCGTATATCGGCATTGTGCCGGAGGACGGCCGCATTTGCTGGGGCGCGGGCACCGATACGGATATTATTAAGGCCGGCGCCTATGCGCTGATGGCGGCGTACAACAACATGTGCACCGAAAATGAACAGGAGGCGGAATAATCATGGGCATGACCATGACGCAAAAAATTCTGGCGGCGCATGCCGGACTCGATCGGGTGAGCCCGGGGCAGCTGATCGAGGCGAAGGTGGATATTGTGCTGGGCAATGATATCACCACGCCGGTGGCGGTGAACGAATTCAATAAGGCGGGGTTCACCGAGGTGTTTGACCCGAAAAAGGTTGCGATCGTGCTCGACCACTTTGTGCCGAACAAGGACATCAAAGCGGCGCAGCAGTCCAAGCAGTGCCGCGAATTTGCGTGCAGCCACTGCATCAGTCATTTTTATGACGTGGGTAAAATGGGCATTGAGCACGCGCTGCTGCCGGAACAGGGTGTGGTGTGTGCAGGCGACTGCATTATTGGCGCCGACAGCCACACCTGCACCTACGGCGCACTGGGCGCGTTTTCGACCGGCGTAGGCAGCACCGATATGGCGGCGGGCATGGCCACCGGCAAGGCGTGGTTCAAGGTGCCGGAAGCAATTCAGTTCCGGCTTTCGGGCAAGCTGCGCCCGGAATGCAGCGGCAAGGACGTGATCCTCTCGATCATCGGGCAGATCGGCGTGGACGGCGCGCTGTATCAGAGCATGGAATTTACCGGCGACGGCGTGGCTTCGCTGTCGATGGACGACCGGCTCTGCATTTGCAACATGGCGATTGAGGCCGGCGCAAAAAACGGCATTTTCCCGGTGGACGATGTGACGCGCGCCTACATGGCCGGGCGCTGCGAGCGCACGCCGGTGGAATATGCCGCCGATGCCGACGCGGAATATGTGCGCACGATCGACATTGACCTTGCGGCGATCGAGCCCACGGTGGCATGCCCGCATTTGCCGGAAAACACGAAACCGGCGCGCCTGTTGTCGGATGTTAAAATCGATCAGGTGGTGATCGGCAGCTGCACCAACGGCCGCATGGAGGACATGGAAACCGCACACCGCGTGCTCAAGGGCAAAAAAGTGGCCGACGGCGTGCGCTGCATCATCATTCCCGCCACCATGCAGATCATGCGCGAATGCAGCGAGCGCGGCTACATCACCGACTTTATCGACGCGGGCGCCATTGTGTCCACGCCGACCTGCGGGCCCTGCCTGGGCGGCTACATGGGCATTCTGGCGGAGGGCGAGCGCTGCATCTCCACCACGAACCGCAATTTTGTGGGCCGGATGGGGCATGTGAAAAGCGAAGTGTATCTGGCGTCACCGCGCACAGCGGCCACCAGCGCACTCACCGGATACATTACCGCACCAAAGGAGGATGCAGAATGAACGTTCAGGGAAAAGCATTTCGCTATGGCGACGACGTGGACACCGACGTGATTATTCCCGCGCGGTATTTGAATACATCAGACGCGAAGGAGCTCGCCACGCACTGCATGGAGGACATTGACAAGGATTTTGTGAAGCAGGTGCAGCCGGGCGACGTGATCGCGGCGGGCTGGAATTTTGGCTGTGGCTCCTCGCGTGAGCACGCACCGCTGGTGATCAAAACCTGTGGCGTGGGCTGCGTGATCGCCAAAAGCTTTGCGCGCATTTTTTACCGCAACGCGATCAACATCGGGCTGGCGATTTTGGAGTGCCCCGAAGCGGCCGACGGCATTGCGGCGGGCGACCAAGTGAAGGTGGACTTTGACACCGGCGTGATCACCAATGTGACCACCGGCAAAACCTATCAGGCGGAACCGTTCCCGCCGTTTATTCAAAACATTATTCAAAAGGGCGGCCTGATGGCCTCGCTCCGCAAATAACGCGCGGCGAAAGGAAGGGTTCGACATGGAAAAACAAATTGCAGTGATCCGCGGCGACGGCATTGGCCCCGAGATCGTGAATGAGGCGCTGCGCGCGCTGGACGCAGTGGCAGCCAAGCACGGCCACCATTTTTCGTACACGGATGTGGACATGGGCGGCTGCGCGATCGACAAGTGGGGCGACCCGCTGCCGCAGGAAATGCTCGACCGGTGCCTGGCCGCCGACAGCGTGCTGCTCGGCGCAGTGGGCGGGCCGAAATGGAACGGCGTGCCCGGCGACAAGCGGCCCGAAAAAGGGCTGCTGCGGCTGCGCGCGGGCATGGAGGTTTACAGCAACAACCGTCCGGCCAAAATTTGGCCGCAGCTGGCATCGGCATCGCCGCTGAACAAGGAAATTGTGGCACGCGGGATTGATTTTATCATCGTGCGCGAACTGACGGGCGGCGTCTACTTTGGCGAACACCGCACCGATGTGGTGAACGGCGAGCGCAAGGCGACCGATGTGATGAGCTACACGGAAAGCGAAATTGAACGCATTGTGCGCATTGGGTTTGAAACGGCGCGCGCGCGTTCGCACCGGCTGACCTCGGTGGAAAAGAGCAATGTGCTCGATTGCAGCCGGCTGTGGAAGTCGGTGGTGGCGCGGCTGGCGGCGGAATATCCGGATGTGGAGGTCACGGACATGCTGGTGGACAACTGCGCCATGCAGATCGTGAAAAATCCGGCACAGTTCGATGTGATCGTGACCGAAAATATGTTCGGCGACATTTTGTCGGACGAGGCCTCGATGATCACCGGCTCCATCGGCATGATTCCGTCTTCGAGCCTGGGGCGCACCAGCCGGGGGCTGTATGAGCCGATTCACGGCTCCGCGCCGGACATTGCGGGGCAGGATCTGGCCAATCCGATCGGCACGATCCTTTCGGCGGCGATGATGCTTCGTTACAGCTTCGGGCTGCGCACCGAGGCCGACGAAATGGAACAGGCGGTTTCGGCGGTGCTCGACGCAGGGTACCGCACGGGCGATATT
>CAKUME010000161.1 GCA_934667575.1 uncultured Eubacteriales bacterium
GTAAGATAGGGAATCATGATATATTCGCACCCAATTGTGCGGTAGTCGGCCAGCACTTTTTCGGGATCCGCCATCATATCCACAAACGGCACATGCGCCGAAAGCGGCTTCAGACCGATGCGCGCGCACATTTCGCGCACATCGTCCGGCTGGTGGCCATAAAGCCCCGCGAACTCCACGCCGTCGTAACCCATTTCCTTCACCTTTTTCAAGGTGCCTTCAAAATCTGCCTGCAACGCATCCCGCACGGAATACAACTGCAATGCAACCGGGAAAGAAATCATATTGATCGCTCCTTTACATTGATTGGTTTCCATCATTTATTGTAGCGGTTTTGGCGAGATATTGCAAGACAAAAAACAATTATTCACTGCCATTTATTGCGGACTTTTTTGAATGTATGCCACCAATTGATAATTCACAAAAAGTTCATCATTCGTTTAAGCATCGGCGATTCTATTGCGCCGGTTGTGTGCTATAATTCTAATAGAACATTTTTTCGAAGCGCATGCGCAGGTTCTTATGCACATTACAAATTGAATCGGAGTTGCGCGCACCTGCATAATGCACCGTGATTTTGTCCAAACACGGATTGAAACAATGTGAAAAGTGCCGGATTTTTCGTCGGAATGTCCGGAAGCAGGCATCGGCGATTGGCAGATCGGAGGTTTTTTTATGGTTCATGTTTTAATCAGCGCCTGTTTGATGGGCGTTTCGTGCCGATATGACGGAAAAAATACACAATATGACGGGATCGATGAATTGATGGCGCGCGTACATCTGGTTCCGGTGTGCGCCGAAACGCTGGGCGGGCTGCCCACGCCGCGCATTCCTGCGGAACGCGTGGGGGATCGGGTGCTAACGCAGGATGGCCGTGATGTGACCGAGGCATATCAAAAAGGGGCGGAGGAAGCATTGCGTATCGCCCGCCGGTTTGGCTGCGCCTACGCCATTCTCAAGGAGCGAAGCCCATCGTGCGGCAGCGGTACCATTTATGACGGCACATTTACCAAAACGCTGGTGCCCGGCGACGGCGTAACTGCTGCGCTGCTGCGGCAAAACGGCATTCGCGTGTTCGGCGAATCGCAGATTCCCGCGTTTTTGGCGATGCTGGATGCGAAAGAAACGGTTCCGGTATAAAACATGACTTTCATCCGGCTCTGGCGGTGCAGAGAATGAATTTTTCTTTGCGCGGCCGGAGCTTTTTGCGTTGAATGCCCGCACAAAAGCGACAAATTCCGCTTGACTATTCTCACCGATGATATTATAATAAAAACGAATAAACCGCAGGAGGGGCTGCACGATGACCACACAGGCCAATGCCAATGAAATTTTAATGAATCCGGTGCGAATGCGCATTATCCAATGTATGACCGCGCACGAAACCGCCACCAGCGCGGAGCTGGCTGCCTGGCTCAGCGATGTGCCCCGCGCCACACTGTACCGCCACATCAATGTGCTGGCGGAGAACGATTATCTCACCATTGTGAACCGCACGCGAATCCGCGGCGCCACCGAGCGCACCTTTTCGCTCAATGCGCGTAAGCTGGCCACTCACGCCGGACAGGATTCCTCTCAAAAGGCGTTTGCAATCCTGATGGGGCTGTACCGCGATTTTGTTGCATACTTTTCCTCCGGCAAGGCTAATCCCATGCGCGATTTTGTCTTTCTCAAAACAGATGAGCTGCATTTGACCGGTGCGGAGTACAATGCATTTATTGTGGAAATGCTCGAGCTGATCCGAAAATACAGCGGCCGTACCGCTTCCGAAGACCGTCCGCTGCGCCGTTTTTCGCTGATCTCATCTCCAACGCCGGATACCGTTCCGAATGATTGATCGCTGAAAATTCCGTTCAAACCGAACGGAATTTTTTATGGCTCGCCGCGCGAAAAAACGCGGAAATTGGAAACGAGGGAAACGCATGAAATTTATTCACTGTGCAGATTTTCATCTGGATGCGCCGTTGACTGCACGTTTTTCACCATCCCAAGCCGCACAGCGCCGCAGCGAGCTTCTGCACGCCTTTGGGCGCATTGCAGACTATGCGGCACAGCACGGCGCGGCTGCCGTGCTGATTGCGGGTGATTTGTTCGACGGCATCCATGTTCGGCGCAGCACGATGGACTATGTGCTGGATACCATTCGCCGCCATCCGAATGTCGCATTTTTCTCCCTGTGCGGCAATCACGACGCAGGCGTTCAAACCGATTGCGGCACACTGCCGCCCAACCTGTTTCAATTCAGTGCAGAGGGATGCGCTTACCGGCTGGGCAGCGCGGTGATTTACGGCGTGGAGCCCGCCCCCGGCGATGAAAATTGGTACAGTCGGCTGGCGCAGGCGCTGAACCCATCGGACTGCAATCTTGTGCTGCTGCACGGACAGACGGCGAACTCGGTCGGGCCGGGGCAAATTGCGCTGAATCGGCTGCGCGGCTGCGGCATTGATTATCTGGCGCTCGGGCATTTACACACATTCTGCACGGGCGAACTGGATGCGCGCGGGCGCTGGGCTTATTCCGGCTGTCCCGAAGGCCGCGGATTTGACGAATGCGGCGAAAAAGGATTTATTGAAGTGGAAGTGAAAGTGGACCGTCCGCCACAAATTCGGTTTGTGCCTTTTGCCGTGCGAACGCTGCACGACTGCCGCGCCGATTTGACCGGCGCAGTCACACTGGTGGAGCAGCAGGCTGCGGTCGCACAGGCGGCAGCGGGCATTCCGGCGTGCGACATCGTGCGGGTGACGCTGTGCGGACGCGCTGAGCCGGAGTACGCGCCGGATCTCATGTTCTTGCAGACGGCATTGCAGCAGCAATTTTTTTATACGGTGCTGCAATCTAATCTTGAATATGAGATCGATCATCCCGCGTATGCCGACGAAATTTCGCTGCGCGGTGAGTTCTACCGTCTGGTTCAGCTGCAATCGATGCCGGATACCGATCGCGCAGCGATCCTGCGCGCCGGACTGGCCGCGCTGCGCGGAGAGGATATTCCGCTTCCGGATGTGTGGACGAGCACTCCGACCACGCAGGAGGAGGATACGCCATGCGGTTAATTGAGGCATATGCAGAAAATTTTGGCGTGCTGCATCAGGCGCATCTGCGCTTTGCGCAGGGGATCACAGCCTGGGTACAGCTCAACGGCGCGGGCAAAACCACATGGGCGCTCTTTTTGCGTGCAATGCTCTATGGACTGCCGGGTGGGCGCCGCACAACCGGCGATGATCTGCGCACGCGCGTCACTCCATGGCAGGGCGGCGCATTCGGCGGTTGGCTGGAGCTTGAAACCGAAACCGGTCGCATTCGCGTGGAGCGCCGGTTCGGTGCACGCCCACGCGAGGATGTGTGCTGCATCCGCGATGCGGCCGGACGCGTTTGTCCGGAGCCGCCCGAGGGATTGGGCAAACAGCTGTTCGGGCTGGACGCCGACGGCTTTGCGCGCTGCTTGGATTGGACGCCAACCGGCGGAAAAGGCGACTATCCGCATTCGGTGGCCGAACAGCTGCGCGCAGCGCTAACGGGCAGCCCGGAATCGTTTGCCGACGCCGTAAAGCGTCTGGAAGCGGCGCGCCGGGCGCTTCAGCCGCTGCGCGGCACCGGCGGCGAAACGGCACGTTGCGAGCAGGAATGGGCTGCCCGCCGGACGGAATGGGCAGCCAGTGTGGAAGCCGCCCGGCGTGCCGGCGATCTGGACCGCCAGCAAAAAGTATGTGCACAGGCGCTTTTACAGGCACATGCGGCACAGGATGCGGCTCGTACCCAGGCGATGCGGCGTGCGGCGCTTCAAGCGCAGGTGGACGATGCCCGACGCGCGCTGCCGGCACAGCTGCCGGATGATGACGCGCTGAACCGCGCCGAAAAGGCCGCGCAAATTCTGGCACGCGCCGGCCGAGCGACTGCCATAAATC
>CAKUME010000162.1 GCA_934667575.1 uncultured Eubacteriales bacterium
AATGCATTCGCATTCGTTGTTATCCCTTTGTTCGTCGTCGTCCCCGCCGCCCTCGCTGTCCTTATAATAATCACCGCGATAGAGGAACAGCACAATGTCGGCGTCCTGCTCGATCGAACCGGAATCGCGCAGGTCGGAAAGCATCGGCTTGTGGGAAACGCGGCTCTCGGTGCTTCGGGAGAGCTGCGACAGCGTGAGCACCGGCACATCGAACTCTTTGGCCAGAATTTTGAGGCTTCGGGTAATTTCCGAAATTTCCTGCACACGGTTTTCGGTGCGGCGGCCGGTGGACATCAGCTGCAAATAGTCGATCGCGACCATGTCCACATGGCCAAGCCGACGCAGCCGCGCCTTCATTTCGGGCACGGTGATGCCCGGCGTGTCGTCAAAATAAATCTCCGCTTTGCTGAGCACATCGGAGGCTTCGGCAATTTTGAGCCAGTCGGAATCCTGCAGCTTGCCGCTGCGCAGCTTTTCGCTGGGCACGAGCGCCTCACTCGAAAGCATACGCGTGACCAACTGCTCCTTGCCCATTTCGAGCGAGAAAAACGCCACGCGCTTGCCTGCGTGCAGCGCCGCATAGCGAACGATGTTGAGCGCGAAGCTGGTTTTGCCCATGCCGGGACGTGCCGCAAGCAGAATGAGGTCCGTTTTGTTCAAGCCGTAGATCACATCGTCGAGGTCGGCAATGCCGGTCGGCACACGGAGCGCATCCGCGCCCGGCTGGCTGAGCTGCTCGAGCGAATCGTAGGCCTTCACCAGAATGCTGCGGATGTGTTCCAGCCCCACATTGCGGTTATCGCCGCGAATGCTCATGATCTGCTCTTCGGCCGAATCCATGAGCTCCGCCGGGTCGCCCGCGCCGTCGGCGGCCGACTCGATGATGTTGCGCGCCGTGGTGATGAGCATGCGAATATTGTATTTTTCGCGCACAATATTCGCATAGACCTCCACATTCGCAATGGAAGGCACCATATTCACGAGCTGCATCAGATAATTTTTATCGTTGAGCTCGTCGTAGTCCTTTTGCTCACGCAGGCGATCCAACACCGTGACCAGGTCGATTTTTTCGCCCGCGGTTAGCTTTTCGACCATAATGCCGTAGATGACGCGGTGTTTGGCGACATAAAAATACTGCGGTGTCGGGAGGATATCCATCACATGATCCAGGCAGCGCGCATCCAGCATCACCGCACCGAGCACCGACTGCTCCGCCTCCGGGCTATACGGCAGATTCAGGCCGTCGTAGCCGGACGTTACTTTTTCTCTTTGATCCATGATGTTCCCCCGATCCGCAGCGAAAAAACTGGGTGAAAATTACGCGTTCAGCTCCGCGACCACCGCGTTCACTTTGGCGCTCACGCCGTTATAAAGCTTCACTTCGCAGATATAGGTGCCGAACGCTTTGATGTCCTGATCGAGCACAACCTTGCGCTTGTCGATATTGGTGCCGAACGCACGGTTGACCTCTTCGGCAATCTCCTTGGCAGTGACCGAGCCGAACAGCTTGCCGCCCTGCCCCGCTTTGGCATAGAGCTTGACCGTTTTGTTGTTGATTTTAGCCGCGGCCTCCTGAGCTTCCTTGAGCTCGGTTTCCTTGTGGAAGCGAACGGATTCTTCATGGTTTTTGAGCTCGTTCATCGCCTGCGCGTTGGCCTCCTTGGCCGCCTTGCGCGGCAGCAGGAAGTTGCGTGCGTAGCCGTCGGACACGTTTACCAGCTCGCCTTTTTTGCCGGTGCCTTTCACGTCCTGAAGCAGAATAACCTTCATATTAAACACAACCTTTCTAAATTCTTACAATCATATCACACAATCAAATCGAAGATGATTGCGCCTGGATCTGCAATTCCTTGGGCGGCTCAATGCCGCGCTCCTCGAGGAACGCGTCGATGGCCGAAACGAGCCGCGTGCGGGCTTCGCTGGGCGAATTGCCCTCGAGCTGTGCGCCGGCCATGGTGAGGTGGCCGCCGCCGCCCACTTTTTCCATAATCAGCTGCACATTGATGCGGCCGAGCGATCGCGCCGAAATGTTGACGCCGTTGCCGAACGGGAACAGCACGAACGATGCGTCCACGCCTTGAATATTGAGCAGCTCGTCGGCCGCCTGCGCCGCAACCACGCGGAGGTCCTGCCCTTTTTCGGTGCCAACGGCAATGGCCATGCCGTTATAGACCTGCGCCGACGAGATGAATTCGTATTTTTTCTTGTAGCTTTCAAAGCTGTTGGCAAAAAGGCGTTTGGCCTCCACGGGGTCGGCGCCGTTTTTGCGCAGCAGCGCGGCGGCTTCAAACGTGCGCACACCGGTTTTGAGCACAAAATTTTTCGTGTCGAGCATAATCCCAGACAGCAGCGAATCGGCCTCGAGCTGATCCATGCGGCTGGGCACCAGATAGTCCACCAGCTCGGTGACCATTTCGGACGCCGACGAGGCAAACGGTTCATGGTAGAAAATGACCGCGTTGTCGATATAGTTCACCATCTTGCGGTGGTGATCGATCACGGCAATCTGACGTCACGCATCATAAAGCTCGCGGCTTTCGAGAAAATCGCGCGAATGGGTATCCACCACCACCAGCACCGACTGCTCGCCGAGCATGCCGAGCGCCTGCTTGGGTGAAATAAACAGATCCGAGCGGTCGGCGTCGTCGAACGCCTTGAGCAGCGGGGTGGCCACCGTGGAGGTGCGATCCACCACGATGCGAACCTCCTTGTGGAAGCGTGTGCGCGCAATAAACGCCACGCCCACCGCCGCGCCGATGCAGTCGAGATCGGAATTGCGGTGCCCCATCACAAAAATGTTGCCCGCGCCCTCAAACAGCGTGGACAGCGCATTGGCCACCACGCGGGCGCGCACCTTGCTGCGCTTTTCCATGCCCTTGGATACGCCGCCGAAAAACTGATATTCCGTGCCGGTTTTGACCACGGTTTGGTCGCCGCCGCGGCCCAGCGCCATATCGAGCGCCTGACTCGCCATGTCATAGCATTCGCGAAGCGTGGCGCCCTCGCTGCCCACGCCGATGGACAGCGTGACATTGTTTTTGCTGGGCAGATGAATGGCACGCACCTCGTCGAGCAGGTCGAACTTGCGCTCGATGGCATGCTCCAAATGCTGCGCTTCCCAGATAATCAGATAGCGCCCGGAGCCCACGCGCGACACAAAGCCGCCCACCTGCGACACCCAGTTTTCGATCTTCATTTCCACGTCCACCGAAAGCTGCGACAGCTCGCCGGGCTTGGCGATTTTGGCCAGCTCCTCCATGTTATCGAACACGGCGAGGGCCGCCACCGGCCGCGTTTTTTTGTATTCGGCCGCCGTGACCTTATAATATGTATTTTCGATGAAATACAGCAGCGTTTGGCGGGCATCGCCCTCTGCAACGGGACTGCAAAACACCGTGTACTGTTTGTTGGCGATCTCCACATCGAGCCCGTCTTCCGGAATTTCGGGCACGGTGTGGCCGGAAAGATATTCCGCAATATTCTCGCCCAAAAAGGTTTCGGCCGCGCCCATGGTGCCCACGAACCGACGGTTGCACCAAACCAGATCGTTGTGCTCGCCCGCCAGCGCCACCGGGAACGGATAGCGATCCAGCGCGTCGCGCTGCGACGAAAGCAGCGACTTTTGCGCCGAAGTGACCGCGCCGCGAATGTAGCGATAGAACAGCCGCTCGCTCAAAATGACCGCGACCGAAGCCAATATGACGCAGATGAGCTGGATAATCAGCACCGCATACTGCTGGCGGCCGGAAAAAATATAGTTCTGCACCGCCATCAGCGCAACGATCACCAGCAGTGCAAGCACCACCGGCGAATTGATCCAAATCCGTTTTTTCATCAAACGATCCCCCCTGCTTTTTCCGAGCCGCGTGCGGTTAC
>CAKUME010000163.1 GCA_934667575.1 uncultured Eubacteriales bacterium
CTCGACGACAGCTTCATCATTCTGGATGAGGCGCAAAACACCACCGGCGAGCAGATGAAAATGTTTCTTACCCGGCTGGGATTTCACTCCAAAATGGTCATTACCGGCGACGCCACGCAGGTGGATTTGCCGGATGGCAAACGATCCGGCTTGACCGAAGCGGAAAAAATTCTGCGGAACATTCCGGATATTGGCATTGCCCATTTTGACGGGCGCGACGTGGTTCGCCATCAGCTGGTGCAAGATATAATCAAAGCCTATGAAAAATATGAGGAAGGAAGGCATAACCGATGACTGGCAAGATCAAGGTAATCATCAACAACAAACAAAAGGACGTGAAAATTCCAACCGGACTGCGGATGCTGATTCGGCGCTGCTGCCATGCGGTGCTGAAAATGGAGAATTTCGACGGCGCTGCCGAAGTGAGCGTGTCGTTCGTCAGCATGGAAGAAATTCACGAAATGAACCTGAAGTTCCGCGGCAAAGACGCCCCAACGGATGTGCTGTCGTTCCCGCTGGGCGAAAACGGAAAATACGATATGAACTATAACACCGGCGCCTACATGCTCGGTGATATTGTGCTCTGCATGCAAAAAGCCATGGAGCAGGCCAAGCTTTATAACCATTCGCTGCAGCGGGAAGTGGGCTATCTGACTGCGCACGCCATGCTGCATCTGCTCGGCTACGACCACGAAAAAGGCGGCATGGAAGCGGTGCATATGCGCGAAAAAGAAGAAGAAGTGATGGAACTGCTCGGCTTGCCCAGCAGCGCTTCCTATGTGAACGAATGAAAAAACGCGGAATCATCGACGCACAGCGCCGCAGCTTTGCTGCCGCCGGGCGTGGAATCGGGCTTTGCCTGAGCGCAGAGCCGCATATGCGATTTCACGGCGGCGGCAGTGGCGGTGCTGTGCTTGTCGCCGTTTTTTGAGCTGGATGCGGTGCGCTACGCCGTGCTGCTGCTCACGTTTGCCCTGGTGATCGCAGCCGAAATGGTGAACACAGCGCTGGAACGAATCACCGACGTGCAATCGCCGACTTACTCGGCTCATGCCGCCGCAGTCAAAGACATTGCCGCCGGGGCCGTGCTGGTGTGTGCCATTTTTGCGGTCGGCGTCGGCGTGTGCCTGTTTCATTCGGCCGAAGGGTGGGCGCGGGTGATTCGCTTTTTCGGCGTTTCACTGCTGCGCCAGCTCGGCGGGCTTGCGCTGATTGCGCTGCTCGTAGTCTATGTTCGTTCTGGCCCCGCGGCGCTGTGCCGCCGGTGGACGCGCCGCCGCCAACCAAACCATTCGGAAAGGAATTCTCATTCATGAACAAGCTTGCAGCCTCCGGTTCCCGCACGGCCTTTCTGGCCATTGTTGGGCGGCCGAACGTAGGCAAATCTTCGCTGCTGAACGCGCTGATCGGCGCCAAGCTCGCGATCGTGTCGCCCAAACCGCAAACCACCCGCATCCGCATTATGGGCGTGTGGACGCAGGGCGAAACCCAACTGGTCTTTATCGATACGCCCGGTTTGCACCGCGCGCACAACCGGCTTGATGATTACATGGAAAAATCCATTGTGTCGTCGGTTTCCGGCGTGGATGCGTGCCTGCTCGTCACCGAGGCGGGCGAGCCGATCCGCCCCGCAGAGCAGGAGCTGATCCGCCGTTTTCGCGCGCAAAAGCTGCCCGCCGTGTTGGTCATCAACAAAATCGATACGCTGGCGCAAAAGGACAAGCTCATGGCGCAGATTGCGGACTATATGAAAGAATACGACTTTGCTGCGGTGGTG
Source organism: uncultured Eubacteriales bacterium (assembly GCA_934667575.1). Taxonomy (GTDB): domain Bacteria; phylum Bacillota; class Clostridia; order Oscillospirales; family Acutalibacteraceae; genus RGIG4076. The sequence continues at coordinate 1,778 of CAKUME010000163.1, forward strand.
CCGCTCTCGGCCCAAACCGGCGACGGCATGGATGCACTGCGTGAGGAGTTGGAAAAGCTTGCGCAGCCGGGCGATCATTTTTTTGCGGATGATGAGCTCACCGATATGCCGGAAAAAACGCTGGCGGCCGAGATGATTCGCGAAAAGCTGCTTTGCCTGCTCGACCACGAAATTCCGCATGGCATTGCCGTCGCGGTGGAACGCATGCATGAACGCGACGACGGTTCCTGCATGGACGTGTCGGCCACCATCTATTGCGAGCGCGACAGCCACAAGGGCATTATCATCGGCAAACAGGGCGCGATGCTCAAAAAAGTGGGCACGCTGGCGCGGCAGGATATGGAAGCATTCTTCCAGTACCCGATCAATTTGCAGCTTTGGGTCAAAGTGAAGGAAGATTGGCGCAACCGCGACGCGCTGCTGCGCTCGTTTGGCTACGACAAAAACAGCTTCGAGAATTGACGCAGGGGGGAAGGCGCAATGCAGCTGCAAACGGACGGCGTGGTGCTGTGGGCACAGCCGGTGGGCGAAAACGACCGCCTGCTGACCATTCTCACCCGTGCCAATGGTCTGGTGCGGACGTTTGCACGCGGGGCGCGAAATTTTCGCAGCCCCAATGTGGCGGCCACACAGCAGCTTGCGTATTCCAATTTTTATATCTATATGGGCCGCGACAGCAATTCGCTGAATAATTCCACTCCCATCCGAACATTTTTCGGCCTGCATAGTGATTTGAACCGACTGACGCTGGCCCAGTATTTTTGCGAACTGACCGGTGCGCTCGCGCCGGAGGGCGAAAAAGCGGAGGAGCATTTGCGCTTGCTACTGAACGCGTTTCATTTGCTCGAAACCGGCGCTCACCCGCCGCGCATTATCAAAGCGGCGCTCGAAATGCGCATGATGGCGCTTTCGGGTTACATGCCGGATCTGGTCGGATGCTGCAAATGCGGCCAATATGAGCCCGCCGCCATGGCATTTCAGCTGCGCGAGGGCAATTTGATCTGCAGCAGCTGCGCGCAGCCCAGCGCCACCCCGCGGCTGCGGCTGAGTCCGGGAGTGCTGGCGGCGCTGCGTCACACGATTTACGCTCCGGCGCAAAAGCTGTTTTCGTTTGAACTGTCCGAAGCCGGGCAGCGCGAGCTGGAGCAGACGGCCGAACGCTATGTGACCGCCCAGCTGGAGCGCACATTCAAAACATTGGATTTTTATCGCCGCGTTGCGCAGGCATGAAGCCGCACGACCCGGCTTTTTCGTGTGTAAAACGGAGGAGGATCGGAACAACTCATGATCGAACAACGACATCTCCACGCGTTGGAGTTGGATAAAATATTGGATATGCTGGCCGGGCAAACGGCCTGCGAAGATGCCGCGCGCATGGCGCGCGAAATTGCGCCGAGCACGGAGCTCGACGAGGTGCGCCGCCGTCTGGTGGAAACCGACGATGCCTATGTGCTGGCCGGGCGATTCGGTTCCCCCTCGTTCGGCGGGCTGGTCAGCTGCGAAAATGCGCTGCGCCGCGCCGAAGCGGGCGGCGTGCTGACCATGGGCGAGCTGATGCGCGTTTCGGCGCTGCTGCATGCGATGCGTGCGCTGCGCGATTGGCGGCAGCATTCGGCGGATATGGTCACTTCGCTGGAGGATTATTTTTCGGCGCTGTGCATCAATAAATATCTCGAGGAAAAAATCGATACGGCCATTGTTTCGGAAGAGGAAATGGCCGATGCCGCTTCCCCGGCGCTCGCGGATATCCGCCGCAAGCTGCGTGCCGCGTCCGGGCGCGTGCGCGAGCAGCTGGACAAGATGATTCATTCGCCCACCGTCCAGAAATATTTGCAGGACCCGATTATCACTCAGCGCGACGGCCGCTATGTGCTGCCCGTGAAATCGGAATGCCGCGGCGATGTGCCCGGTTTGGTGCACGATACCTCGGCCAGCGGTGCCACACTGTTTATTGAGCCGTTCAGCGTGGTGGAGGCGAGCAACGGCATTCGCATCCTGCAAGCCAAAGAGCAGGACGAAATCGACCGCATTTTGGCGGAGCTGTCCGCCGAGGCCGGCTCGTTTGCCGACGCCATTATTACCGGCTATCAGAATGCCG
>CAKUME010000164.1 GCA_934667575.1 uncultured Eubacteriales bacterium
AGGTCATACCGCCCTGATCGAACGCGCACCACCACATCACGCCGGGGCAGCCGTGGCTCCAGCACGACCAGAGCACGGCGCGGTAGTAATCCGCCTCGCTGCGTTCGCTGCACGACAGATACCCGATGGAGCCAAATTCCTCCACGAACGCCGGTTTGCCGGATATTTGTGCATAGAGCCGCGCCCGAAATGCCGGTTCCGCCACGGGCAGCATGGTGGGCAGCGGTTCCTCGGGATTCTGCTGAAAAATATTATAGGGATGCGTGGTGAGCACATCGGTGAGCTCCGCCATGTCGGTGTAATTCCATGGGTCGCCGTTCAGCGGGCAAAAATCCAATCCCGAAACAATCGGCCGGGTCGGATCGTTCGCGCGAATCGCGTCCGAGATCGCCGACACCCACAGGTATGCATGGTCGGCAGTTGGCGCTTTGCCCATGTGGACCACTTCGTTGCCCAAGTCCCATGCCGCAATGCATGCGCGGCTGCGAAAACGACGCACAAAATAGCGCACAAACCGCGTTTGCCATTTGATGACCGTGGGATCGGTCAGCAGATCGCAGTTTTCAAACGCCGGTGGGTAAAAGTTGCGAAAGCTCATGTGCCCGGTCATCAGACCCACGATCAGCTTTAGCCCATACTGTTCCGCCAGATCACAAAATTCATCAAAATGGGCGCAGGCTTCTTCGCTCACGCCGGCCCGCCCGGCTTCGGTGTCGGGCAGCGGCATTTCGCCAAAACGGTATTCGTACACGCTGCCCGGAGTGCGCAGCGCGGTGATCGGCTGAAACACCGGCCACAGCGGAAATACGCGCAGCGCGGTCACTCCTGCATCGTGCAGTTTTTCAAAATCCGATTTGACCGCGGCGGCGTTCCACTGTGACCACATGTGGATCGCGGCGTGCGATGCCCAATAGTTGATGCCGGTGAAAAAAGCGGGTGTATTCATCCCTGCTCATCCTTTCTGCTTCGCCGCGCATTGCACGCACAGCGATATTCGCGCGGGGCCATTCCGGTTTCCCGGCGGAACACACGGCTGAAATAGAACTCATCCTCATAGCCGCACGCAAAGGCAGCCGCGCGCACGCTGCATTCGCCCGACTCGAGCAGCTGCCGTGCCCGGTCGATGCGCATCCGGCGCAAATATGCGGCAGGCGACTCGCCGGTGAGTGTGCGAAACGCCCGCCGAAACGAGGATTCGCTCATGTTGCAGCGCGCCGCAATTTGCGGAACGGACTCCGACTGCGCGCACTCCAACAGCACCGACAGCAGCTCGCCGCCGGGCTGCGCCAGCGACAGCTGGGTGAGCAGCCGCAGCACCTCGGCATTGCACCGCGCCGGAATGGCCAACCCGGCGGCGGAAAGCTGATGCAGCCGCACCACCGCAGCGGCGCAGGCCGCCACACATGCCGGGCGCAGAATGCGCACATCGGATTCCAGCGTGAACAGCGCGCCCTGCGCGTCGCGCAGGGTAAACCCCAAAAAAAGCGACCAAACCTGTGGCGGTAGCGTGGGCAATTGCGGCAGCGGATCGGCGGGCGAAAATCGGCAAACGTAGCTTGCGCCCTGCGGCAGCAGCACCAGCGAGCCGGGCGCTGCTTCGCCCAGCAGCTTGCCGGCCGGCGACTCATAGCGAATGGCGCAGCGCAGCGGCAGCAGCATCGCGGTGTTGATTCGGCCGTCGAGCGGCGTGCGCCAGTGCGCGTCGGGCTCCCAGTATTGCAAATGCGCCAGCACTCCAAAAACGCCGTATTCTTTTTGATGCAGCTCGTTCAGTTTGATATGTTCCATAAAGGACCTCCGCTCAAGTTCTATTCTATCGATTCTCGCGCACGTTTTCCATACAGAAAAATTTCAAACATGGATTTTTCGGTCATTCGATCCGTAAATTTTATTATAGCGAAGCATCCGGCAAAGTGCAAGCCGAACCCGGCAAAAACGGCACATTCATTCCATTCCCCGGCAAAACCATGCGCCAAACCGTGCCGCACGGCCGAATGCCAAAGAGCCGCCGCACCCCAAGGAAAAACTCCCCGGTGTGCGGTGGCTCTTCTGCCAAAAATTCATTTTTCGGCCGATGGCGCGGCGGCAATGTGCCCAAACTCGGTTTTCACCTGACGTGCCGCTCCCTCCGGCGAATAGCAAAAAGAATCGAGATGACTGCCCGTGAAAAAATACTCCGGCGGCGCGGGCGCATAGTCGTAGTCAAACGTGTCGATGATAATCAGCTTGATCTTCATTTTTTCCGGCAGCAGGCTTTTGATATACACGCTCGCCTGCTGCCCGGGGCGCACGCCCGCGCGGGGCTCCGCCAGTCCGGCCAAATTGGGGGTGAGCTCCACGAACACGCCGTAGTTTTCCACCGAACGCACAATGCCCGCCACGGTTTCGCCCGGACGAAACAGCGCCGCGTTTTGCGCCCAGGTGCCCAAGAGCTCCTTGTGCGACAGGCAAATGCGGCCCTCGGCGTCGATCGCGCGCACCACCGCGCGGATATCCATGCCCGGCGCAAAGCGCTCGCGCGGGTGGTCGATGCGCGACACCGAGATCGCGTCAATCGGAATCAGGCTGGGCACACCGCAGCCAATATCGACAAATGCGCCGAACGACTCCAGATGCGTCACCCGTGCATCGATCACATCGCCCGGGCACAGCTGCGACAGATACTGCGTGCGGCATGCCTCCTGCGCTTCGCGCCGCGAAAGCATGGCCACCGTCCGCCCATTCACTGTGGTGAACCCGGTAATGTAAAAGCACACCGGCTTATTCACGCGCGAGATCATCGCAATGTCTTTTACCGTGCCCTCCGCCACGCCGAGCGCGCCCTCCACACGCGGAATGATCCCCCGCATACACCCCAGATCCACAATTAGATTATGTTCGCCGTCACACACCATGGCGCGTGCTTCGAGCAGCTGGTGCTGCTTTTGCGCATCCGCCAGCGCGGCGGGCGTTTTGAGCGCCGCGCGGTTTTCCGCCGTGGCAATTCGACGGCCCTCCGGTCTGAATTCTTGCATTTTCCGTTCATCCTTTCCTGTGCACGCTATGGTTCTATCCTATGCGGCGCGCAGGGAAATTATGAATCTGCCCGGGCGCAAAAAGGCCCGCCGCTCGCGCGGCGGAACAGGCGAAAGCAAACGATCCAAATCAAAACGCCCGAAGAACGTGCAGTTCTTCGGGCGCAGCCCAGCCAATGATTCACCCGACCCGGAACCGTGCCCGGGCAGGCCATGTTCAAAAAATATGTAACTTAATACGCCTTGGTCGAGCGGAGCACATCACGCCACTCCAAATCGCCGCGCTCCAGTCCGTGGATCAGCACCTCAGCCGTTGCAATATTGGTGGCTACCGGAATATTGTGCGAATCGCACAGGCGCAGCAGATTCATGTCGCTCGCTTCCGCCGTTTGCGAAATGAGCGGATCGCGGAAAAACAGCAGCAGATCGATCTCTTCGCAGCCGATCATCGAAACAATTTGCTGCTCGCCGCCCTGCGAACCCGCCAGGTAGCGCTTAATATTCAAGCCCGTTGCTTCCGCCACCAGCTTGCCGGTGGTGCCGGTCGCGCAAAGCGAATGCTTGCTCAAAATGCCGCAATAGGCAATGCAGAACTGAACCATCAGCTCTTTTTTCGCGTCGTGTGCAATCAATGCAATATTCATCGGAAAAATCCTCCTACATAATTTAATCAATAGCCAAACCGATCCAGCTGCGGCAGCGGAATGCGTTCGCCGCGAATGCGCCCCGCAATGCGCGCGCACGCCTGCGAAGCCGGACTGCGCTGCAAAAACGGCACGCCGTGCGACGCCATCATCGGCACCGCGCGATCTTCGGGCACCACGCCGATCAGCTGAATGCCCG
>CAKUME010000165.1 GCA_934667575.1 uncultured Eubacteriales bacterium
GAGGCAGATAGCCTTCTTCAATATAAGGGTGCGCCTCGATGGTGTTGCCGGTGAGCGGCGCACCGCAGTGCGGGCAATGGACGCGAAACAGCGTGCTGTCCATCAGCTTTTCCCGCAGCCGGGGCTGCCGCTGCGCGTCAATTACCGCCGGAAAATCCGGGCGAATAGGCTTGTGGCATTTCGGGCAGCGCAGCGCTGCCTTTTTGGATTCGGGCACGATGGGTTCCGCCTTCCTTGCAATGAATTTTTGCTTTTGTATTATACCGCTTTTTGCACGGCGTTGCAACACTTTTTGCGCCAAAAATGCGGAAACGGGTAAACGAAAACATTCCGCGCGCCGCCGCATAGGATGGAACAGAATACGCCAACGACGGCGCCGGCGCGCCGCGCGGGGGAGGGAAGGGAAATTCGGTGAAAAAAGACTTGATTATGGTCAGCTCGATTACCTATGCGATGAAGGGAAAGGATCTGCTGGAATGCGCGGGCTTTCGGGCGTTTATTATGCGGCTGCCGAAAAACATTGAAAACGCTGGCTGCGGATATTGCATTTATGTGAACAGAGACACCGACCGGGCGGAGGAGCTGCTGCGCCGGGCGGGCATTCGTGTGTCCGGGCGCTACACGCAGGAAAGCTGATGCGCCCGGCCGCGCCGCTTGGATGGAGGCGAGTTCATTGATTTATTTTGACAACAGCGCAACCACCTATCCCAAGCCGGAATCGGTGCGCCGCGCCATGGCGGATGCGCTGGTGCGCTGCGGCGCCAATCCTGGTCGATCCGGCCACCGCATGGCCATGCGCACGGCCGAGGCGGTGTTTCACGCGCGCCAAACCGCGGCGGATTTCTTTCATGCGCCTGCGGTGGAAAACGTCATTTTCACTTCGGGCTGCACGCAGGCGGTGAACATGGCGCTCAAGGGGCGGCTGCGACCTGGCGACCATGCGGTAATCTCCTGCATGGAGCACAACGCAGTCTATCGGCCGATCACCGCGCTGGCACGCAGCGGGATCACCTATACCGTGGCACGTGTGTTTCCGGGGGACGACGCGCGCACGCTCGAGGCATTTGCCTCCTGCATCAAGGCCAACACACGCCTAATCGTGTGCATGCAGGCGTCCAACGTGTGGGGTGTGCGCCTGCCGGTGGAGCAGCTCACGCAGTTCGCGCACGACCGCGGCATCGAAATTCTGGTGGACGCGGCGCAGTCGGCTGGGGTGGTACCCATCGATCTGAGCCAAACCCCGATCGACTATCTGTGCTGCGCGGGCCACAAGGGCTTATATGGTCCCATGGGTACCGGGCTGCTGATTGCCAACGGCACGCGCCTCGACCCGTTGATCGAGGGCGGCACCGGCAGCCGCTCAGCGTCGCCCGAGCAGCCCGAGGAATACCCCGATCGGCTCGAAAGCGGCACGCCCAACACCCCCGGCATCATCGGGCTGGGAGCAGGCATCCGGTTCGTGCAGCAGCGGGGGGTGGCCTCCATCTTCCGCAGCGAGATGCAGCTGGCGCGCGCGCTGCATCGGGCACTGAGCCGCAATCCCCGCATCGCGCTCTACACGCCCGAGCCAGACGATGCACACTTTGTGCCGGTGATTTCATTCTGCGAGCGGGGCGTGCCGAGCGAGCAAACCGCCGAAAAACTGAACCGCCGCGATATCGCCGTGCGCGCAGGGCTGCACTGCGCTCCGCTGGCGCACACTTGGGCAGGCACCATGGAAACCGGCGCGGTGCGCGTGAGCTTTTCGGTGTGGAATCGCTCGGCAGAGCTTTCGGCGCTGATAGCGGCGCTGGCGTAGCGCGGCGTCCTTCAAAAGAAATTCGCTTTATTCGTTCTGAAAAGTGCAAAAACACTTGAAAAAATCTAATATTATGGTAAAATTAAATTGAAGCGATCAACGAAGCGGTTTCTGCCACGAGAGGAAACTGCGTTTGCTTTCTTCCCAAAGCAGAAAGGTGCGAAAAAACGAGATGGTCGAATTACAGGAAATCTGGATGCGTTTTCGCGGGGTCATTCTTTCCATGCGTTGGAACGACGTGTTGGATATTGCGCTGGTCTCTTTTCTGATTTACAAAGTCATTCAGCTGATCCGCAGCACGCGCGCGGCACAGCTGTTTAAAGGCGTGATCATCATCCTGCTGATCTACGGCTTTGTGCGGCTCACCAAGCTCGAAATGATGCAGATGCTATTCGATAGCGTGGTGCTTCAGGTCGGCATTTTTTCGGTCATTGTGATTTTTCAGCAGGAGATTCGCCGTGCCATTGAGCAAATTGGCAAAAGCAGCATCAGCAGCTTCCGATTTTTCGGACTCACAGCCGATTCGGAGGAATATATGCTGCGCACGCAGGAAACCATTGGCGCCGTGACCGATGCGTGCCAAACGCTGCGCAACCTCAAAATGGGCGCGCTGATGGTGTTTGAAAACAAAGATTCGCTCGAAGACGTGATCCGTAGCGGGACCATTGTGGACGGCCGCCCGTCGCCCGAGCTGATTGGCAATATATTTTTCAACAAAGCGCCGCTGCACGACGGCGCCATGATCATTCGCAGCAACAAGGTCTATGCGGCCGGATGCATCCTGCCGCTCACACAGAACACCGAGATCAGCAGCGAGCTGGGCACGCGCCACCGCGCGGCCATCGGCCTGAGTGAATGTTCCGATGCCATTGTGGTGGTCGTGTCGGAAGAAACCGGAAACATTTCCATTGCACGCAACGGCAGCCTTACCCGGAATTATACCAAGGATACGCTGCGCGCCGCGTTGGAGGGTATGCTGATCACAACCGAGGAAACGGCAGAACGCCGGCGCTTTCCCAAGACGGCAAGAAAGAAGGAAATGCATCATGAGTGACGAAAAGAACCCGACCGGCGCGCAGTCCTCGGAGCTGGTGCCGGAGGCACCACCGGTGGAGCCCAGCCGCAAAGCGCCGTGGTATCGCCGCTTGTTCCGCAAACCGGTGCCGTCCATTTATTCGGATTCCAGCAAAGAAAAAAAGAATATTTTTTATAACAATTATTTTCTTCTGGTGTTTTCGGTGCTGGTCGCGTTCGGCATCTGGGTGGGGCTGGCATTTTCCGACACCACCACTGAAGCCACGCGCACCATTCGCGGTGTGCCGCTGCAATATGATAATCTCACATTCAGCACGCCGGGGCTCAAGGTCATTGACACCTCGGGGATCACCACCGTGGATGTGGTCATCACCGGCAAGCAGTATCTGGTGAACCAGATGACCGCCTCCGACCTGATCGCGAATCTCCGCTTGTCCGACGTGACTGTGGCCGGTACCTACACTGCCGAAATCCGGGTGACCACCGTCAGCAAATATAAGGCGGTTTCGGTGCGGTCGGTGGATCCGCAGATTGTAAACGTTCGGGTGGATCGCATGGTCAGCAGGGAATTCCCGCTCGAAGTGCAGACCAATAGCTATTCCCCCGCGGACGGTTACACGCTGAAGCTGCCCACGCTGAGCGCCACCACGGTCGATGTGAGCGGCACGGCCTCGAACATGGAACAGGTTGTAAAAGTGGTTGCCGTGGCCGAGGTGCCCGACACGATTAAGGCAACGGCCAGCTATGCGGCCAAAATCAAAATTTATAACAAGCTGGGTGAAGACATTACCGACCTGTTCCAGCTGAGCACCGAGGAAACCCAGCTGACCATTGTGGCCATGCAGCTCAAAACGGTGCCTCTTCAGCTCGAATGTCAGAACGGCCCGTCCAATGCAGCCGATCTGATCACGCTGCAGCCCAAAGAGGTGCAGCTCTCACTGCCCAGCGATTTGTATGAATCGCTCAACGCCATCGATATTGGCTCGCTCGATTTTTCCAAGGTGAATACCAACAACG
>CAKUME010000166.1 GCA_934667575.1 uncultured Eubacteriales bacterium
GCCCTTGGAGCGTGCCGCCCGATCGCCGTTTGCGGTGCGGCCGAGGCGCGCAAATGGATTTTTTCGCATATGTTTCCTCCCGCCGACGCACTTCACTGCTCGAATTTGTAGCCGATGCCGCGCACGGTGCGGATATAGTCCGCCGCAGGGCCGATTTTGTTGCGCAGCGTTTTCACATGGGTATCCACGGTGCGCTCATCGCCAAAGTAGTCGTAGTCCCACACGTTGTTCAAAATTTGGCCGCGCGAAAGCGCCATGCCCGCGTTATCCATCAAATAGCAGAGCAGTTCAAATTCCTTGTAGGTCAGCTCCACCGGTTTGCCCGCCACGCGCACCTCGCGCGCCGCCTTGTTCACTTCGATCAGGCCGTAGGTGCGCGGCGCATCCTCCGCGCCAAATGCACGCCGCAGCAGCGCGTTGACCCGCGCCACCAAAATGCGCGGGCTGAACGGCTTGGCAATGTATTCATCCGCGCCCAACTCAAAGCCGGTGAGCTCGTCCATTTCCTCGCTGCGCGCCGTGAGCATGATAATGGGGGTTTTTGCGGTTTTGCGAATCTCGCGGCAAACCTGCCAACCGTCCATGCGCGGCATCATCACGTCCAAAATAATCAGGTCGGGCTGCTGCTCCGCAAACATTTCCAGCGCCTCCACCCCATCGGCCGCCTCGATAATTTCATACCCTTCGCGATGCAAAAAATCAGCCACAATTTTGCGCATTCGCGCTTCATCGTCCACCAGCAGTATTTTTTTTCGATCCATCCCGCTTCCTCCTCACATGAATTCTGTATTTATATTATCACGAATTTATGTGCATTTTGTGAAATCACGCAACTTTTTTCAACGGGATTCATATATATATCCGGAAACCCATTTTGCAAGCCCGAAAGGAGTCTTCCGCTTTGCCCGATGAATTGCTGGAACAAACCATTCGCCGCTACCGGCAGGAGCTGCTGCAATATCAGCGCCGGAGCACCGCGCCCGCGGAACATGCAGCCCCAAGCCCTCGGACGGAACCGGCGCCGCCGAAAAAAACGGAAAGCGAACGCCAAACGGAAAATAATCTGCCGCAAAGCAATCCGCACGCGACGCCGCCGGAAAACGAAAGTCGGCTGCTGGAATCGAACACCGAACCGAACGATCATTACCGGGCGCCGGCGGAAAAAACTTTGCCGTCGGGCGATCCGCGCGAAGCACCGGCGGAAAACCGCACGGCGCAGGCAGAGCCCGCGCCGAACGAGCCGGCACAGCAGCCGCTGACCTTGCCGGAGCAAAACGGTTCGCAGGCACCCACCGCGCCTCAGGTGGGCGACGCAATGGAACCGCTGCTTTACAACGCTGCCTACACGGATTCCGGGCGGCTGGTGGTGGCGGTGACTACCGCACGCCAATCTGTGCCGCTGATCGGCGCGGATGTGACCATTTCGCGCATGCGGCCGGAGGGCGATCAGCTTTATTATTTTTTAACCACCGATCAAAGCGGCGAAACCAATGCGGTATCGCTGCCTGCGCCGCCCGCTGCACAGTCGGAATCGCCGGGGCTGGAAAACCCCTATGCGGTGTATCGCGTGCAGGTGTCCAGTGCGGGATTTATTCCGGAGGAGCGACAGAACGTGCAGATTTTTGCCTCGGTGGAAAGCCGCGCCGCATTTAATCTAATCCCCGACCCTTCGGCACAGCAGATTCCGCAATTTCCATTTATGCGGCCGCTGAGCGATGCAGCCGGAAAGGGGGAGCCCAATGGCGGAGTTCATCATTCCTGACACCATCACCGTGCATCTGGGGCCGCCCCAAAGCAACGCCCCCAACGTGACCGTGCCGTTCCCGGATTATGTGGCCAATGTGGCGTCGAGCGAAATTTATCCCACTTGGCCCGACAGCGCGCTGCGCGCCAATATTTATGCGCAGGTATCGTTCGCGCTCAACCGCATCTACACCGAATGGTATCGCGCGCAGGGGTATGATTTTGACATTACGTCGTCCACGGTCTACGATCAGTCGTTTGTGAAAGGACGGGATATTTTTGACAATGTGCAGCGCATCACCGACGAACTGTTTGACGATTATCTGCGCCGCCCGGGTGCGCTGGAGCCGCTGGCGGCCAAATATTGCAACGGCACCACCGTGACCTGCGACGGGCTCTCGCAGTGGGGCTCGGTCACGCTGGCCAATCAGGGGCAGACGCCATACGAAATTTTGACGCATTACTATGGCCCGGAGCTGGATATTGTGCAGAACGCGCCGGTGGGACCGCCGGTAACGTCGTTTCTGCGGGTGCTTCGGCGGAGCATGGTGGGCGACGACGTGCGGCGGCTGCAAATTCAGCTCAACCGCGTGGGGCAGAATTATCCCGCGATCCCCAAGGTGCCGGTGGACGGCTTTTTTGGCGAAGCCACCGAAGCTTCGGTGCGCCAGTTTCAGGAAATTTTCGGTCTGACGGCCGACAGCGTGGTGGGCAGCGCGACCTGGTATAAGCTATCGTTCCTATACGTTAACGTAAAACTCCTGTCGGAGCTTTATTCCGAGGGCGAGCGGCTGCTCGGCGCGTCGCTGCAATACACTCAGCTGATTTCCGAAGGCGACACCGGCGGGCGTGTGAGTGCGCTGCAATTCTTTTTGGCCGTGCTGTCGAACTTTTACGCGGAAATTCCGTTTGTGCGCATCGACGGCACGTTCGGCCCGGCCACACGCAGCGCGCTGCTTGCGGCGCAGCGGCTGTTTGATCTGCCGCAGACCGGCGTGGTGAGCAAACAAGACTGGGAAACGCTGTATGACGAAACGGCGGTGCTGCTCGAGCACGTGCCGCCCGAACGGTTTTCGGCGGGCACACAGCCATATCCGGGGTTTGTGCTCACGCTGGGCATGCGCGATTCGAGCGTGGCGGTGCTGCAAAGCTATCTCGTAAAAATCGCCGCCTATAACCCGGCCATTCCCGCCACGACGATCACCGGTTATTTCGGCCCCAAAACCAAAGCCGCGGTGACCGCGTTTCAGCGGCAGGCCGGGCTCACGCCGGACGGCGTGGTGGGGGAACAAACATGGAATGCACTGGTGCGCGCTTACGACGACGCCACCAGCGCCGAAACCGCCCATCCGGGACAGTCGCCCGGCCGTACCCTGCGCGAAGGCGATGCCGACGCCGGCGGGACGCAGGATTGAGCCGCCGCTGTTTTTGGTCATCAACAAGGAGGAATGTCTGTTATGCTGCCTTATGAGCCCACCCGGCGCAGCGCGCCCATTCGTGATTTACAGACGGCGCTGCGCGCCATTTCCCGCAGTTATCCCGAGATTGCCTCGGTGGTGCCGGACGGGATTTACGATGCCGAAACCGCCCGCTCGGTGTCCCAATTTCAGCGGCGGTTCGGCCTGCCGGATACCGGCGAAACCAATCCGGAAACATGGGATCGCATTTTTGAAACCTATTTTGCCGTTTTGTTGGAACGAAAAACGCCGGATCCCCTGTTTGCGTTTCCCACCTCCTCGGCGGTAATCGGCATGGGAGTGACCGGCGATATTGTGTTTATCATTCAGGTGATCCTCATGGATCTGTCGCGGCGGTTCCGGAATTTTCGCTCGATTCCGGTCACGGGCATTTACGACCGACCCACCGAGCGTGAAATTGCCCGGTTTCAGTCCATCGCGCTGCTGCCGCAGACCGGGCAGGTGAATCGAACCACATGGGATCGGCTGGCGCGGTTTTATCGCGCGCCGCAGGACGACGCACCGCTTTCGGGACCGGAAAATTCATGAAATGGTGCCGCCGCCCACCACCACATCGCCGTCATAAAGCACGGCGGCCTGCCCTTTGGTAACGGCGCGCTGCGGTTCATCAAATTCAATATGCAGCTC
>CAKUME010000167.1 GCA_934667575.1 uncultured Eubacteriales bacterium
GTACCACACCGGGCGTGCGCTTGCAAGCGCCGAACATCAAACGTCCCCATTTTATATTTTCGCCGTGGATATTCTGTCCGGCTGTACGATCTTTTCATCCGTTTGCTGCGCCAGCGCAGCCGTCCAATGCGCACCTCGCTCGTGCGGCCGCAAACGCCGCCGCACGCTGCGATCGTCTGCGTTCCGCATCACGCATCCGCGCGTGAGTGGGGGAATCGCTCACCGCGATTCCGGCCGGCGCGGAAACATGCCCTGCATGGGCCTCGATCCGCACCCAATCAAACGGCCAAACGCGCACAAATCGGTGGGGCAGACCGGTTTCCATTCAACGCATGCCGACCGGGCTCAAATCTCCTCGGCCTGCACGGCGTGGTGCAGGAAGCGGCCAAACGCCGCTGCGCCGATCTCGTTGCGCGCAAACACCCCGCACTGCTCCAGAATGTGACCATATACCTGACCCACTTCCTCGCGCAGAATCGCGTCGCCGTTTTCGGCCGAAAACTCCGGATGGCGCCGCAGAATGTCCGCCGCCCATTCCGCGTGCGACGCGAGCGTGGGCGTGGCGTGCAGATCGCCGCCCGCAACCATTGCGTCGCGCAGCTCCGCCAATTCCTTTTTGAGCCGTGCGGGCAGCACCGCCAGCCCCATCACCTCGATCAGCCCAATGTTTTCCTTTTTGATGTGATGATACTCCGCATGCGGATGGAACACACCCAGCGGATGCGCCGCGCTTGTGATATTGCTGCGCAGCACCAGATCCAGCTCATAGAGCGCGTCCTTGCGGCGCGCAATGGGGGTGATCGTGTGGTGCGGCACGCCATCGGTTTCGGCAAGCAGCCCCACCTCCGGGTCGGAATAGCCGCGCCACGCGTCGAGCAGCGCACCCGCAAGCGCCACCAGCTCTTCCGGTGACGCGCCCGTGAGCCGCACCACCGACATGGGCCACTTCACAATGCCGCAGCGCACATGCTCGTAGCCTGGCACGCGGAACGTGCGTTCAATGGGCGCACGCTCCATGGCAAAGGTGTAGCGCCCGCCCTGAAAATGCTCGTGCGACAAAATCGAACCGCCCACCACCGGCAGGTCGGCGTTGGAACCCACGAAATAATGCGGAAACAGCTTCACAAAACCGAGCAGCCGCGCAAAGGTATCGCGGTCGATCTTCATCGGGGAATGCGCGCCGCTGAGCACAATGCAGTGCTCGTTGTAGTAGGAATAGGGTGAATACTGCAAAAACCAATCCGCACCCTGAAGCCGCAGCGGAATGAGCCGAATGGTTTGGCGCGCCGGATGATTTGCCCGGCCGGCATAGCCCTCGTTTTCGCGGCAGAGCGCGCAGCGCGGATACGCCGATTGCTTGGCCAGCCGTGCGGCCGCAATGGCCTTGGGGTCTTTCTCCGGCTTCGACAGGTTGATCGTGATGTCGAGATCGCCGTATTCGGTGCGCGTTTGCCACTTCATATCCTTTTTCACGCGGTAGCGGCGGATATAATCACAATCGCCGCAGAATTTATAAAACGCGTCGGTGGCTTCACGCGGCGAGCGCGCATAGGCCGCGCGGAATTCGGCGATCACCTGCGCCGGGCGCGGCGTCAGGCAGTTCATCAGTCGGGTGTCGAACCGGTCGAGCGCGTCCACGCCATCGTCGTCCGACAGCCCATGCGCAGCCGCATAGGCGCGCAGGCCGGTCAAGATCTCGGCCAGTTCGTCCTCCGGCACAGGCAGCGCCTCCGGCAGCTCTCCGCTTTCCGGCAGCTCGTCGAGCTTGAGCACATCCAAGATCAAATTTGTTGCATAAACCGATTCCTCTTTGGGCAGCAGCCCCGTGCGCAGCCCATAGCGCACCAAACGGTAAACCAGCGTGGTAACATTCTCCATTTCAGCAAGCATTCCTTTCCCCGAGCGGCGTCCTGCGCCTGTTTCTATTATCAGTTTACCACATTGGCGCGGGAACGCAATATTTTTCCGTATTGAATCCATGCAATTTTGTTGCACAATTCAAATTTTTGCGGTATACTAAAAGAAAGCGGCAGCAGCAATCAAGAGTATGTCCCAAGCTCGGCGGAATCATGCGCAAAGCGCTTGGACTTGGGCGAATGCGCCACCGGCTCCGCTGGATCTGCAAAATCAACCGCCCTGGGGGGATGCAAAAACATGGAAGCGTTTGTGAAAAACAATTACAAAGTGCGCGAAAAAGAAATGATGTCGCTCTCGGTCTACAATGTGGGCTATCAGCGATGCAGCCCCATGTATCAATGGGGGCCGGGCGTGCGCGATCATTATCTGATCCACACCGTGATCTCTGGCAAAGGCGTTTACGAAACCGGCGGGCAGCGCTATGAGCTCGGGCCGGGCGACATTTTTTTGGCTTATCCCCACACCACCATCTCCTATTGCGCCGACCGTGCCGAGCCATGGATGTATTACTGGGTGGGGTTCAACGGCAGCGACGCGGCCTATATTCTGGACTGCGCGGGCTTTTCGCCCCAAAACCCGGTGATGCGCGCAGCGCCGTTTGCCAAAGAGCTGCGCGATGCGCTGCTGCAAATTTATGATGCGCGCGGCAACACGCTGGCGCACTCGGTGAAAATGACGGGGCGGCTCTATGGCGCGCTGTCGCTCTTTTTGGAAAACGGCGTGCAGCCCGCCGCCGAAACCGATGTGCTGGCCGGCTACACGCGCCAAGCGGTGGAATACATCAACTACCGCTACTCCTACCCGATCACGGTGGACGACATTGCCGCTTATGTGGGCATTAGCCGCAGCCACCTCTACCGCGCATTTCGCGCGGTGCTCGGCCAGTCGCCCAAAACGTATCTTTCCAAATTTCGCATTAAACAGGCGTGCCTGCTGCTCGAGCGGCAGGAACTGTCGGTGGCCTCCATCGCGCAGTCGGTGGGCTACGAAAGCGGACTCTATTTTTCCAAGGTGTTTCACCGCATCAAGGGCACCACACCCACGGAATATGCGCGCCAAGCCGTCGAAAAGGCACGCGCCGCCGAGCCGGAAAACCAATGAGCAATGTTGCACGCAAAAAAACGGAGCCGAACGCCATGCGTTCCGGCTCCGTTTTTTGCATCCGAAAACGTATCATTCCGCTTTCGGATCGATGCATTTTTTGCTGATATGTCAGCCGAAAATCAAACCAATTCGATGATCGCCATTTCCGCTGCGTCGCCACGGCGTGCGCCGATTTTGACAATGCGGGTGTAGCCGCCGTTCATGTCGGCGTACTTGGGCGCAATTTCATCAAACAGCTTTTTGCAAACTGCTTCTTTCGTCACAAAGGAAAGCACCAGACGCTTGTTCTGGAGGTTGTTTTCCTTCGCAATGGTAATCAGCTTCTCGGTGAGGGCGCTGACTTCCTTCGCGCGGGTGACGGTGGTTTCAATTCTGCCTTTTTCCAGCAGGAAGGTGACCATGCATCTGAGCATCGCGGTGCGATGAGCGGTCGGTCTTCCGAGCTTTCTGGTTCCTGGCATCGAAATTCACTCCTTTACCGAATATAGGTAGGCTTTATTCCTCTTCCTTGCGCAGATCAAAGCCGAGGTTATTGAGCTTTTGAATCACTTCTTCGAGCGACTTGCGGCCCAGGTTGCGCACCTTCATCATATCGTCTTCCGACTTGTTGATGAGGTCTTCCACGGTGTTGATGCCCGCGCGCTTCAGGCAATTGAACGAGCGCACCGACAGGTCGAGCTCTTCAATGGTCATCTCAAGCACTTTTTCTTTATCCTTGCTGTTCGTTTCAACCATGATCTCGGCATTGCTGCCCTTATCCGACAGGTCAACAAACAGGTTCAGGTGCTCGGTGAGGATTTTGGCGGCCAGCG
>CAKUME010000168.1 GCA_934667575.1 uncultured Eubacteriales bacterium
CAAAAGAGCGATGCGCTTTCCGAGCTTGGAAGCGCGTCGCTCTTTTTTATGACTGTAACGATGAATGTTATACGGTTGCTGCGGAGAGGTATTTGGTGGTGTCGCCCAGCCGATCCGTGTCACCAATGTAGAAATTCACAAGCTCCGTGTCGTGCGGCGCCAGCGTGAAGGTCAGCTCCGACCCGAAACTGCGCTCGCCCGCGAAAGAACGGTAGGCAGTCCAGTCGCCCGTGCCGCCAAAATTGTCCGGACAAACCGTGACCGTTTGCGGCCGATCGGACAAGTTGAACGCCGCCACCACCGCGTTCCCGTTGGCCAGCGTGTTGAACAGCTTGAGCACGCCGTCCGACGGATCGCGGAACAGGCAATCCCGCGTGGGCATGGCCGGATTTTGAGCCATGAGCAGTCCGCCGTTGGCATCCAGCAGCGGGCGCACGGCATCGGCATCCGTTTCGCCCACCCGATCGCTCACATAGACCGGGCCACCGCTGACCGCGCGCAGCACGCCGCTTTCTTTTGCGCTGGGGTGCCGCGTCCACCACATATCAAAGTCGCAGTAATAGAGGCAGCCATGGAACACGGCGTTGTAGCCGTTTTGCAGAATATGCGACCGGAAGCTGCCTTCCCGATCCGGGAAAAAGTCGTCGCTGTTGCGCGACAGCGCGGTGAACGGACGATGGTGCGCGTTTTGGTTCAGCATGCCCATGCAGTTGATCACATTGCCGCCGAACACCTCCTGCACCGAGCGATCCACGCCCGCCTGCACGGCGATCATATCTGCCAGGCAGCCGGGCGTGCCTGCCATCGACTCCGGCATATTGCCCTGCGCGTCGATCTTCACAAAGTCCACGCCCTGCGCCTTCAGGTATTCATGCCACTCACGGAAGAACGGATAGGCACCCCGGCCGGTGGGGATCAGCATTTCATTCGGCGTCACGGCCAAATGATCGGCCTGCGCCTGCGCAAGCGCACCGCCCTTTTCGATGCCGCTCCAATAGCCGGTAATCGCATGCCACACACCGACCTGCTCCACGCCGTATTCCTGCTTCATGCGCGCAATGCAACCCCGCAGGCCGCTCGGAAACTTGGTGCGATCCTCTTCAAAGGCGAGCAGCGTGCCCTTTTGGGGATCATACTGCGACCAGCCATCGTCGATCATCACCCAGCGAACCGGCAGCCCCTTCGCACGGAATTCCGCGAGCTTATCGTAGATGCCCTGCTCGGTCACATCGTGATAAAACGCGTTCCAAGTGCACCAGCCAAAGCCGCGATAGATTTCGGGCAGCGTTTTTTCGGTGCGCAGCGGCGCATCGATCAGTCCGTGATGGCAGGCGTATTCCATGCCAAGGCGCACGGCCTCATAGGGATCGGCACCGGTCGAGATCACGGCCACTGCACCGTGGAGCGGTGCGCAGTCCGCCGCGCAGTGGGCCAGCGAAAGCCGCAAGGTGGCTGCATCGTCGGACGGTTCCACGGTTGCGGCAAAGGAATCGCCGCACAGCGGCAGCACGGCCACCGCGCCCGATTCCGTTTCGAGCAGCAGATTCTGCGTGCCTGCGGGAAGCTGCGAGAAATCGGTGGTGAACGACGGGCTCGTCCACCAAGAGTTGATCTTGCCGCGCGCCAGCGCGCCGGTGACGCGGCCGCCCAGGCTGGCAGCCGGAATATCCAGCTGCACGGTGGCGTCGGCCGCCCACGCCTGCGCCGGTTCGGGCAGGGTGAGCGTCAGCACCTGCACCGCGCCGTCGCCGGTCAGCGTGACGCAATCGGCCGCAGCGGCCGTCGACTCTGCATTTGCATATTGAATTCGTATGGTCGAAAGCTTCATGAAATCATACTCCTTTTACTGGTGTATTGAAATGAGTTTATCATAGCATATTCGCATGCAAAAAGCAATTGCCGGGACGAAAAAAGCCCCGGCAATTTTTTGCAAATATATAAAATATATTTTTAGACCTTGGTTTCCGCTTGCTCCGCCGCTTCCGCCGCGAGCGTTTCCCGGCCGGGACGGCGCGCGTTCTTGGCCGCCTTAGCCACCAGCGAAGAAAGCGCGATCAGCGCAATCACGTTCGGGATGACCATCAGCTGGTTGAACATATCGGTCAGCTCCCAAACGAGGTCGTTCGACAGGCAGGACCCGAGGAAGATGAACACGATTGCGATCACCGAATACACCGGCGTAGCCTTTTTGCCGAACAGATAGTTAAAGTTGCTCTTGCCAAACAGATTCCAGCCCAGAATCGTTGAAAACGCGAAGAAGAACAGGCAGATTGCAACAAAAATGTTGCCCGCGGTGGCACCGAACACCTCGCCGAACGCCAGCTGTGCCATGTCGGCCTTGCCAATGCCTTCGACCGTGCCGTGTGCCAGCACGCCATTGCCCGCATACAGCGTGGAGATCACGATCAGCGCCGTCATGGTGAGCACGACGAACGTGTCGATGAACACGCCGATCATGGCTACCACACCCTGATCGTGCGGCTTTTCCACGTTGGCCATCGCGTGGGCGTGCGGGGTGGAGCCCATGCCCGCTTCATTGGAGAACAGGCCGCGCTTCACGCCCTGGCTGATCGCCTGCTTGAGCGCCATGCCCAAACTGCCGCCGATGATCGCGTTGGGCGCAAATGCATATTTGAAAATCATGCCGAAGGTTTCCGGCACATACTTGATGCGGATCGCGAGCAGGGCCAGGCCGCCGAGAATATAGAGCACCGCCATCACCGGAACGACCTTTTCGGTGACCGCCGCCAGCCGGTTCAGGCCGCCGAGGAAAATCACCGCCGACACCGCCGCAACGATGAGGCCGATGACCCACGAGGGAATGTGGAACGCGGTGCTGCACGTTGCACCGATGGAGTTCGACTGCACCATGCAGCCCATGAAGCCGAGCGCGAGAATGATTGCCACCGCAAAGAACCCGGACAAGAATTTGCCGAACTTATTGTTGAACGCACGGCGAATATAATACACCGGGCCGCCCTGCACGGTGCCGTCGGCATGCACTTCGCGGGTCTGCTGCGCGAGCACCGCTTCGGCGTAGATGGTGGCCATGCCGAAGAACGCGATGATCCACATCCAGAAGATCGCGCCCGGGCCGCCCACCAAAATGGCGCCGCACGCACCCACGATGTTGCCGGTGCCCACCTGGGCCGCCACCGCCGTGGCCAGCGCCTGGAACGAAGTGAGCCCGCTCTTCTGCTTGCCGCCGCGCAGCGAGATGTTGCCGAACACGCGCTTCATGCCCTCGCCGAAGCAGCGCACCTGCACAAATCGGGTGCGGATGGTGAAGAAGAGGCCGGTGCCCACCAGCAGGATCACAAGAATGTAGTCCGAGAGATACGCATTGATTTTTTGAACGATGTGCAATAACACGTCCATAGATTTCCCTCCTGAATCATGATATAAAGAAACGCCGCCTGCCCGATGCGGCGGCGGCGGATCGATTCATCATTCAGAAAAGCAGCGGCATTTTTCGCAGCATAAATTCTGCGCGAAAAAATGCTTATGGTCTGCTCCGTCCGTTCGCCTGAGAGATTCGGCGGCTGCGCCGCGTTGCACCTTCGGCATCCAACTGAATGGAATTCTCCAGAGCCTCCTCCGCTTTTCGTTTTGCGCACCGCAAAGCGTGCAATTCGAAAAGTTTCATCGGAAAGTCAAATTAATCATACCATATTATGCAGGGGGTTGTCAATAGCAAAACATTGAAATATTCCGAAATCTTTTGCCGTGCGGTTTTGGGGGCTCACGCTTTGTCCGGAGTCTCCGCCGCAGCGGGTGCAAACACCGCAC
>CAKUME010000169.1 GCA_934667575.1 uncultured Eubacteriales bacterium
CCATAGTAGTTGCCCACATTCTTCACGAAATTCTGCGGATCCTTCATCGCAGCTTCGATCGCAGTCTGGTAATACACATTCCAGTTCCAAATCGGCGCGGTGAGGTGTGCTTTGGGTGCATCCACGGTCATATCGGAGTTGTAGCCGCAGCCGAACACGCCCTTGGCCTGCGCCGCAAGCTGCGGCTGTGCCGAGTCACAATGCTGCGCCACCACAATGCAGTTATAGTTATCGATCAGATCTTCTGCCAGCGATTTTTCCAGCTCTTCATTCGCCCAGCCGTTGATGGTGTTCACATGAACAACGGCATCCGGATTCACGGCCTGCACACCGAGCGTGAACGCATTGATGCCCGAGCAGGTTTCGGCATATTCGGTGCCGTAGGCCGCCACATAGCCGATGTTGTTGTTCTTTTGCTCCAGCGACTTGAGGCCCGCCGCAATGCCCGCCAGATAGCGCGCCTGATAGATGCGGCCGAAGTAGTTATTAAAGTTGGTCTCGTTGGAAAGGTAGCCGGTCGCGTGGGAGAAAATCACGTCGGGATATGCTTTCGCTTTGGCGTCCATCGCGGTGAGGTAGCCGAAGCTGATGCCGAAGATAATTTTGCAGTTCGCGTTGACCAGCGTGTCGATCGCGTTGCCCACGGCGTTATCGTCCTCCGCCACATTGTCCACGATCGCCAGATCCTTGTCCGGATCCAAGCCCAGCGCCTTCATCGCGGTGGTCAGACCCTTGTGGTGCGCGTCGGTATAGCCCGCGGTATCATTTTTGCTGTTGATGTAGATCGCGCCGACCTTAAAGTCGCCGGTCGCTGTCTGCGAAACGGCACCTGCATCGCTCGAAGCGCCGGTGCTTGCCGCATCGCTGCTGGCAGCCTTGGTGCCGCAGCCGGTGAACAGCGCGCAGAACGTAAGCAGCATGGCCGCCGTCAGAAGCACAGAAAGAAACTTTTTCATGTGAGACCCTCCTCGCCATAGGCGAATGAATTTTTATGTAAAAATATTTACATCAATGGTTTTGTGTGCGGAACGTGACGCCGTGGTCGCTCATTGCGTCGATAATCGCCATGGATTCCACACGGAGCCCTTGTGCGCGCAGCCGATCGCCGCCGCCCTGAAAGCCCTTTTCGATCGCGATGGCCGCGCCCACACAGGTGGCGTTGGCTTGTGCAATGATGCGCAGCAGCCCCTCCAGCGCATTGCCGTCGGCCAAAAAGTCGTCCACGATCAAAATTCGATCGCCGGGGTGCAGCACCTCGCGGCTGACAAACACAGAATTCACATTGCCGTGCGTAAAGGAATAGATATCGGTTGCAAACACATCGTTGGACACATTTTTGCTTTTTCCTTTTTTAGCAAACACCAGCGGAACATGCAGATAGCTGGCCGCCGCCACGGCGATTGCAATGCCGGAGGCCTCGATCGTGAGGATCTTCGTTACGGAATCGGACTGATACAGCCGGGCGATCTCGGCACCCATTTGCATGAGAAAATCGACGTCTACCTGATGGTTCAAAAAACTGCCAACCTTCAGAATATTACCGGGATAAACCTCGCCTTCCGTGCGAATTTTGTCCTCGAGCTCCTTCATTGCAAGTCCTCCGATTTCAAAAAATAAAGAAAACAGACTTCTGCATGAGAGAAAATGCAAAAATCTGTTGGCTTAAACGGCCCGCCGAAAAAATGGCGAAACCGCGCAAACCAATAGTCGCAGCTGTGGCGCTGCGGTAGAAACATCCGGGCCATGTATCCGGACCTATATTGGCCGTAATATCCATTTTTTCGCGGTGGCATCGTTCCAAACGCGCCGCTGCGGAATAAGGATATTTTAGCCGATTTTGCGCGAAATGTCAACTGCCACGCGGCAAAAAACGAAAGATTGTAGGTCTACACAAGAAACCAAGTCAAAGGGCGGAAACTTTCTTTAACTTTTTATGAACGGCGGCCGCGCTGCGGGCATGAAGATGAAATAAAGTGCGTTCCAAAGCCTGAAAACTGGTTGGATGCGACAAATTGTGCGGGAATGCGATAAATTCCGGCAGAGCGCTTGACAAACCGCGCAAAGTGTGTTATTATTCAAAACATCCACGACATTGGAAAGCAGAGGAGCAACTGAGTCTTTCCAAAGCAAGATAATCCGACCGCCCAGCGCGCCGCGCCGGGCTAAGGCCACACGGACAGCCGGGTCGAATGCCGAATACCGAAGGGAAGGCTTCGGTAGGCAACTTCTGTTGCCTTATTGATTGAGCGGATTGCTCAAGCTTTTATGAGTTGGTTACTTTATAACCTTAATAATGCAGAATTTCAGTATGCATCAACTTGTGAAAGGTCAATAAGAGTAGTAAAAGTAATCTTTGCTATATAGACTCGAAAAACCTTGCTCTTTTATATGGTTTGGCTTTGCGGCGGCAAAATATGCTGCGGCTCGTGGGTAGAACAGATCATCATAAACGTGCATTCAGGCAAGTGATGCTTTGGCGCTTTGGCGCCAACATCGCTTGCCTTTTTTAATGCGAAAACTGAAGTTGCGGGGGGAACGCAGATGGGGAACATTATTGAGCTCAAAAACATCAGCAAGGAATTCGACGGGGAAAAGGTGCTGAACCACATCAATCTGGATATCAACGACAAGGAATTTATCACGCTGTTGGGGCCGTCGGGCTGCGGCAAAACCACCACGCTGCGCATTATCGGCGGATTTGTGACGCCGGATGAGGGCGAGCTGCTTTTTGACGGCACGCGCATCAACGATGTGCCGCCGTATCAGCGTCATGTGAACACCGTGTTCCAAAAATACGCGCTGTTTCCGCATTTGAACGTGTTTGAAAACATTGCGTTCGCGCTGCGAGTGAACAAGGCGCCGCGCGCGGAGATCAACCGCCGCGTGCACGAGATGCTCGAACTGGTGGCGCTCAAGGGCTTTGAGCGCAAAAATGTGCAGCTGCTTTCGGGAGGTCAGCAGCAGCGTGTGGCGATT
This sequence comes from uncultured Eubacteriales bacterium, assembly GCA_934667575.1. GTDB lineage: Bacteria > Bacillota > Clostridia > Oscillospirales > Acutalibacteraceae > RGIG4076. The sequence continues at coordinate 2,977 of CAKUME010000169.1, forward strand.
GCGCGTGCACTGATCAACCGGCCGCGCGTGCTGCTGCTCGATGAGCCGCTGGGCGCACTCGACCTGAAGCTGCGCAAGGATATGCAGAACGAACTCAAAAAAATACAGAAGCAGACGGGCATCACGTTTGTGTTTGTTACCCACGATCAGGAAGAAGCGCTGTCGATGTCGGATCGCGTGGTGGTGATGGCCGACGGCCGCATTCAGCAAATCGGCACGCCGATGGATATTTACAATGAGCCGGTGAATGCATTTGTCGCAGACTTTATCGGCGAGAGCAACATTGTGGACGGCGTGATGCTGGCCGACCGCAGCGTGCGCTTTTCGGGCCATGTGTTCGAATGCGTGGACGGCGGATTTGGCAAAGACGAAGCGGTGGACGTGGTAGTGCGTCCCGAGGATGTGGACGTGGTTGCACGCGAGAATGGCATGCTCAGCGGCACGGTCACATCGGTCACGTTCAAAGGCGTGCATTACGAAATTATTGTGGACATCGGCGGCTTCAAGTGGATGGTGCAGTCTACCGATTTTGTGGGTGTGGGCGAAAACATCGGCCTTTATATTGAGCCGGACGCGATTCATATTATGAAGAAGTCGGAGTATTCCGGACGGTTTGGCGACTATTCCTCGTTCAGTGACGAAATGGATACCATTTCGGACGCGGAAGCGGTGGAAGAATAAGCGGCGCAGAAGGGAAGGAAACCAAATGGCAAAGAAAAAATCCTGGATGCGGTCGATTGCGGCGGCTCCGCACATTTTCTGGTCGGTGCTGTTTATCGTGGCACCGATGCT
>CAKUME010000170.1 GCA_934667575.1 uncultured Eubacteriales bacterium
GTGCGATACAGCGCGCGCAGCTCAAACAACGCTTTTTCGCCGCTTCGCAGCAAATCGTCGTGAATCGTCAAAATGCAGCCCTCCCCGAGTGTTTCTTGTTTTAATATATTAGCACATTATCATGATAAAGTCAATGGTTTTTCAAAATTGCGTATCCGCGTTTTTTGCGCTGCGCAAAATATGAGATCTTCTCCCACCGTTTGCCGGTTTGCCTATTTACATTGTGTCGGCCGAATGCTATAATAGCTTCATTGTCACACCAATGCGAAAAGCTAAAGAGATGTCCGTATTTTGCATATACCAATTTGAACGGCGCTGCTGCACACCGTAGATCGAGGTTGTTTTTTGTGAGGATTGCCGTATCTGAGTCCATTCATCGGAAAGGATGTTTTCTATGAATTCCACTGAATATGACGCACTTTTTCGCGCGGCGCGCGAGGCCATCGGTGCGCACACGCCACTGCCGGCCGACTGCGGCGTGCTCTGCGGCCATGCTTGCTGCAAAGGCAGCGACACACAGGGGATGCGCCTGTTTCCCGGCGAAGTATCACCGCTGCCGGAACTGCGCACCGCCGACGGCGGACGGTTGGCGGTGTGCTCCGGACAATGCGACCGAACCATGCGCCCGCTGGCCTGCATGATCTTTCCGTTTTTTCCGGTGCTGCATGACGGCCCTTGTGCCGCTTTTCCCAACGCACATGCCGGACGGATCACCGTGGAATATGACGCACGGGCACTGCGCCTCTGCCCGCTGATCCTGCACCGCCGGAACATACGGTTTGACCCGAAGTTTCTGCGCGGGGTACGGCGAGCCGGACGCATTTTGACCCGCGATCCGGCCAACGCGGCATTTTTGCGCGAGGTTTCTGCCGAAATTGCCGCATACCGCACGCTCTACGGCTTTTTCGATTCGCCGTCACGCCGATCATTCGGGTAAAAAGCATCGTATTTTCAACGAAGTTGGCAAATGCACCGGCTGCGCTTTGGATTCGGTCATCTGCTGCGTGCCGCCCACGTTGAAATCAGTTCAATGTAACCGGAATATAATCATGTTGCACCGCAGGCAAAAAGCGCTCCGTGAGGTCGCGCACCCGCAGGCGCAGGCTGGAGGTGTTGATACACGGGTGGCAGCCTACCCACTCCGAATGCAGCACATCGTTGTCGATCAGCAGCTGCACGCGATGGGCATGATCGTTCATCAGCCCCATCACACTCACCGAACCCGGCGTGATATTCAAAAATTCCTGCATATATTCCGCCGGTGCAAACGACAGCCGGGCGCTGTGGATTTGTGCCGACAGCTCTTTGGTCTTGAACTTTTTATCCTCGCGGATCATCAGCAGATAAAACGCGGTTTTTTGCGCGTTGCAGAGCAGCAGATTTTTGCAGATGACCGCCGGCGCCAGCGCCCGATCGATTGCGGCACAGGCCTCCATCGTGAACGCGGCTTCGTGATCAACGCGTTGATACGCAATTTGCAGCCGATCGAGCAAATCATATACCGCGACTTCTTTTTCGATCCGTCCGGCGGTATCCTGCGGACGACCGTTGAACAATTGCAGCTCCATCATGCATTCCTCCAAAATCAATGCGTGGTTTTGTATTATTATACATCATTCATCCGTGTTCGTCAAGCAAGCGACCAAACAGTCGGCCGCTGTGTATCTCCGCACAAAAGCGGCTGTCTCCGTTCCTCGGAGCAGCCGCTTTGCGTATTCCTGCTATGAAATTATGGTCGGAGCAACAGCCCATTTTCGAGGTCGTGCTGCGCCTGCTCTTTGAGCCGAACATGCTGTTTTTTGCCGGTTGCATTGTATGGCAGCGCCGAAACCAGCCGATAATAGCGCGGGCATTTGTAGCCCGAGATATCGTCGCTATGCACGCAGTATGCATTCAATTCCTGCACCGTGAGCGTTGGATCGGCAGGAATGACATACGCTGCCACGCTTTGCCCGCGCGACGCATCCGGCACGCCCACCACCATGCAGTCCTGCACGCCGGGATGGCGGCAGATGATTTCTTCCAGCTGCGCAGGATAGATATTTTCACCCATGCAGACGATCATATCGTCGCGCCGCCCGCACACGGTAATAAAATGCGCCGGGTCCCAAGTGCCCACATCGCGGGTATAAAACCAGCCATTGCGGTATTTTTCGCGCGTCAGCTCCGGATTATCGGTGTAGCAAAGCGCCGATTTGCAGTAGGCCGAAATAATGATCTCGCCTGGCGTTTGACCGTCGGCAGGCACCGTGTCGTCCGGATCCGCGGCGTGATCGTCATAAATATGCACCACGCGCACCTCGTCATCGGTGCAGGCACGGCCCGCGCTTCCTGCCATTTCGGGCAGATCCTCCGGCCGCAAAAAGCTGTTCCAAAAGGTCTCGGTCGTGCCGTAGCCGTTGAAAATCCGCGGGGTGAGCAGCTGCTGATATCGGATGCAATCGGCCTTTTCCAACGGACTGCCCATGGTGACAATGCCATGCAGCCCATCGAGCGCGACCGGATGTTTTTCCTGCCGCGCAGCAAGCTTTTCGAGCGCAGACGGCACGCCGATCAAGAACGTGATCCCATATTTCCGCACACAGTCAAAGCAGGCCTTCGCGCCAAACATCCGCATAATCACCAGCGCCGCGCCCACATAAAACGTGGGCGTTGGGCCGCCGGAATGGAGCCCACCGCGATGGAACCACGGCGTCATATTCATCGTCACGTCGCTGGGCGTGAGCGGAAAGTGCATAATCGCATCGTGTGCCGAAAGCACCTCGTTCACGTTATTCAGCGGCACACCTTTCGGCATTCCGGTGGTACCGGAGGTGCCCAGCCGCGTCACTTCGGCATACATATCCGGCACAAAATCTGCCGCCGGTTCCTGATCGCTTGCGTCGCGGATAAAATCATCGAAAAACTGATGGCCGTCCGGCAATACGGGGCGCGCGTCGCGGTAATCTACCGCGAGCACCACCTCCGGCCGATGCGTGCACAGCTGTAGCGCCTTTTGTGCCATGGCGCACACGTCACAATCATAAATATACGCTTTGGGACGATCGCGATCGATCAGCCGAGCGGTTTCGCCCGCCGCCAGATTGAAATTGGCCGGGCTGTTGATCGCACCGAGCTTTTGCGGCGCAATATAGCACAGCACAAACTGCGGCGAGTTATAGAGCTGATAAAGCACCACGTCACCCGGCCCAACGCCCCGTGCCTGCAAGGCGTTGGCCAAGCGGTTCACGTCGCGGTTCAGCGCCGCATAGCTCCATGTGCGCTCCGCCATCGGGTCGATCATCGCAGTTTTTTCGCCAAATCGGCGCACACTCCGCATGAATCCGTTGATCCATGTGAAGCTGCGCTCAAACACGTTGCGGAAACCCGCGGCATCATAGCTGTAATTCATGCCATCACTCCTAATATTTTCCCACAACAATGCAGGAATTCTGCCCGCCAAAGCCCATTGCGTTCGAAAGTGCCGCCGAAATCGGCGTGTGCACTGGCTGTGCCCCGATCAGATGCAGCGGGCATTCCGCATCGGGCGCATTCAGTCCAACGGTGGGCGGCAGCACGCCGGTGCGCACCGCCTGCACGCAGGCAATCACCTCGGAAACACCGCCTGCGCCCATCATATGTCCGGTCGCCCCCTTGGTGGAGCTGACCGGCACGGGCACGTCGCCAAACACACGGCGGATTGCCTGTGCCTCGGCAATGTCACCTTTGACGGTCGCGGTGCCATGCGCGTTGATATAACCGATTTGCGCGGGTTCCAGCCCCGC
>CAKUME010000171.1 GCA_934667575.1 uncultured Eubacteriales bacterium
CATGAAAGGGGTTCCGTTTATATGGAATGGACCAGTCTCAACGACCTGCGGGAAAAATATCTTTCGTTTTTTGAATCCAAGGGGCATCTGCGCCTCAAGAGCTTTTCGCTGATTCCGCAAAATGACAAAAGCCTGCTGCTCATCAACTCCGGCATGGCGCCGATGAAAAAATACTTCACCGGCGAGGTCACGCCGCCGCGCAAGCGCGTAACGACCTGCCAAAAATGCATCCGCACGCCCGATATCGAGCGTGTGGGCATCACCGCGCGCCACGGCACGTTTTTTGAAATGCTCGGCAATTTTTCGTTTGGCGACTACTTCAAGCGCGAAGCCATCCACTGGTCGTGGGAATTTTTCACCGAAGTGCTTCAAATGCCAAAGGACCGCATTTATTGCTCGGTGTATGAAAACGACGACGAAGCCTATGATATTTGGACCAAGGAAGTCGGCGTTGCGCCCGACCATATGAAGCGCTTGGGCAAAGAAGACAACTTCTGGGAGCATGGCTCCGGCCCCTGCGGCCCCTGCTCCGAAATTTATTTTGACCGCGGCGAAAAATACGGCTGCGGCAAACCCACCTGCGGCGTGGGCTGCGACTGCGACCGCTATGTTGAAATTTGGAACAACGTGTTTTCGCAGTTCAATAACGACGGCAAGGGCAACTACACCGAGCTCAAGCAGAAAAACATCGACACCGGCATGGGTCTGGAGCGTCTGGCCTGCGTGATGCAGGGCGTGGATAATATGTTCCTCGTCGATACCATCCAGAATATTATGAAGCGTGTCAGTGAGCTCACGGGCGTGAAATACGGCGACGGCGAAAAGAGCGACATTTCGCTGCGCGTGATCACCGACCACATTCGCAGCACCTGCTTTATGATCGCCGACGGCGTCATGCCTTCCAATGAGGGGCGCGGCTATGTGCTGCGCCGACTGCTGCGCCGCGCGGCGCGCCACGGCCGTTTGCTTGGCGTTACGCACCCGTTCCTCGCCGATCTGGTCGATGTGGTGGTGCACGAAAACCAGTCCGCCTATCCGGAACTGCTCGAAAAGCGCGATTATATCAAAAAGCTGATCTCGGTGGAAGAAGACAACTTCAACCGCACGATCGATCAGGGCCTTGCGGTGCTCAATGAGATGGAAAACAGCACCGCGGGCACCGTGCTTTCCGGCGACGATGCGTTCAAGCTCAACGATACCTACGGCTTCCCGATCGACCTCACGCGCGAAATTCTCGCGGAGCGCGGCATGACCGTGGACGAGGCGGGCTTTGCGGCGCGTATGCAGGAGCAAAAGGAACGCGCCCGCGGCGCGCGCAAAAAGTCCGACACCGACGCGTGGGCGGGCGAAAGCAGCGCGCTCGACGATGTGCCGGCCACGCGTTTTCTTGGCTACACGCAAACGGAATGCACCGGCAAGGTGCTCAAAATGCTCGATAACGGCGAGCAGATCAGCGTGGCGCGCGAAGGCGCCGAGCTGCTGCTCGTGCTCGATCAGACCACGTTCTACGGCGAAGGCGGCGGTCAGGTGGGCGACACCGGTGTGCTCACGGCCGACGGACTCCGCGTGGAGGTGCGCGACACCACCAAAACTGCGGCGGGCGTTTATCTCCATCATTGCCGCGTGGTGTCCGGCGAGCTGAACCTCGATCAGACGGTGACCGCTGCGGTGGACGCAGACCGCCGCGCGGCAATCATGCGCAACCATACGGCGGCGCATTTGCTCCAGGCGGCGCTGCGCCGTGTGCTGGGCACGCATGTGGAGCAGGCGGGTCAGCTCGTGACCGCCGAGCGGCTGCGCTTCGACTTCACCCACTTCTCCGCGCTCACGGCCGAGGAGCTGCATGCGGTGGAAGCCGCCGTCAACGCCGAAATCTTCAAGGGCCTGCTGGTCACGATGACGGAAATGCCGATCGAAGAAGCCAAAAAGCTCGGCGCGATGGCGTTGTTCGGCGAAAAATACGGCAGCGTGGTGCGCGTGGTGCGCGCGGGCGATATGTCCATCGAGTTCTGCGGCGGCACGCATGTAGATAACACCGCAAAGCTCGGCCTGTTCCGCATTTGCAGCGAAAGCTCGGTTGCGGCGGGCGTGCGCCGCATCGAAGCAGTGACCGGCCTCGGCGTGCTGGCATTGCTCGACGGCGTGCAGGCGGAGCTGACGCAAACGGCGGCCGCGCTCAAGGCGGGCAGCGCCGCCGATCTGCCGAACCGTGCGGCGCAGGTGATGGCCGAGCTCAAGGCGCAGGAAAAAGAAAACGAAGCCCTGCGCACCCAGATTGCTTCGGCGCGCATCCAGGAGCTGATGAATCAGGCGCATGCCGTGGGCACGGTGCGCGTGCTGACGGCGCAGCTCGACAACGCGGATGCGAGCGAGGTGCGCTCCATGTGCGATCAGGTGCGTGACCGCGCCGACGATGTGGTCGCAGTGATCGTCGGCATTTCCGGCGGCAAAGCCGTGATCGCTGCCTCGGTGGGCAAAAAGGCACAGGCCGCGGGCGCTCATGCGGGCAATATCGTGCGCGAAACGGCAAAGCTCGCCGGCGGTAACGGCGGCGGCCGCCCCGACAGCGCCACCGCCGGTGCAAAGGATCTCTCCCGTGTGCCGGAGGCGCTCGCGCAGGTGGATGCCATCGTTGCGTCCATGCTCAAGGCGTAAATATTTCGTTTGCTTTGAGTGATATATTAAAAATTGTATGCAGAAGAAAGGAGGCGCAGCGTGATGGACTGCATTTTCTGCAAAATCGCCTCAGGCGAAATTCCCTCGAACAAGGTGTATGAAGACGACACCGTGGTGGCGTTCCGCGACCTCGACCCGCAGGCGCCCACCCATGTGCTGATCATCCCAAAACAGCACATTCAGTCGGTGGCCGAGATCACACCCGAAAACAGCGCGATTGTCGCTCATATTTTTGAGGTGGCGGCGCAGCTGTCCCGCGAGCTTGGGCTCACGGGCGGCTTCCGCGTGGTGTCCAATTCCGGCGCGGCAGCGGGCCAGTCGGTTCCGCACCTGCATTTTCATCTGCTCGGCGGGCGTGATTTCACTTGGCCTCCGGGCTGATGAGCTGCGGCAATTCTGAATAATTATGGGGAAAGGCTGGATTCCATTATGCAAAAGTTTTATGAAATGACGATCGCCGGGTGCAAACGCCGTCTGCCGCTGTGCGAGGTCAACGAGCATCTGGACATTGCGGCGTTCGTGATGTTCGGCGATGTGGAAATTACCGAAAAATCGGCGGCAGAGCTGCTCAAAAAATGCCCGCCGCACGACGTGATCGTCACGGCGGAGGCCAAAGGCATCCCGCTGGGCTATGAGATGGCGCGCCAGGGCTGCCGCCATTACTTTGTTGCGCGCAAGGGCACAAAGCTCTATATGACCCATCCGCTCGGTGTCGAGGTCAAATCCATTACCACCGACCATGTGCAGCACCTCTATCTCTCGCAGGAAGAAGTGGAGCAGCTGCGCGGAAAACGCGTGCTCATTGCCGACGACGTGATCAGCACCGGCGAATCGCTCGCCGCGGTGGAAAAGCTGGTTCAGGAGGCCGGCGGCAATATCGTTGGCTGCGCGGCGGTGCTCGCCGAGGGCGATGCGGCCGACCGCAGCGATATTATCTATCTCGAAAAGCTCCCGCTGTTCTTTAAGTAAAAAGGAACATAAAAAACGCAGGGGAAGAGGGATTCGGAATGAAGCGGCCATTGGCGGTGATCGGACTTTGCGCCCTGACTGCACAGTGCGCGGCGCTGTTCACGGATTCGGTTCTTGC
>CAKUME010000172.1 GCA_934667575.1 uncultured Eubacteriales bacterium
AATGCTTGATCGTGTTTTCAACCGTTCCAAAATATTCCAAATGATCGTTATCAATATTGAGAATCACCGCAATGGCCGGGTGCAGGTGCAAAAATGTGTCGGCAAATTCGCACGCTTCGCACACCATCACATCGCTGTGGCCCACGCGGCCGCTCACGCCGGAGGATTTGAGCTTGCCGCCGATCACCACGGTGGGGTCCATTTGCGCGGCGAGCAGAATTTCGGTGATCATCGAGGTGGTGGTGGTTTTGCCGTGGGTGCCCGCCACGCCGATGGTCTGCGGGTAGCGCGCCGACACCATGCCGAGCATCTCGGAGCGCTCCACCAGCGGAATGCCGCGCGCGGCGGCGGCTTGCAGTTCGGGGTTATCCATGTGCACCGCCGCGGTGTAAACCACCGCCTCGGCATCGCCGATGTTTTCGGCGCGGTGTCCCATCGCCACGGGAATGCCGTAACTGCGAATGCGGTCCACGGTGTCGCCCTCGTTCACGTCGGAACCCGTCAGCTCATAGCCCTCGCTGTGCAGAATTTCGGCAATGGGGCACATGCCCGAGCCGCCAATGCCCACAAAATGGAGCTTGTGCACACGATCCAACAAATCTTTTTCCATATCGAAAACCTTCTCTTTACTGGTATTGGAAATTGCGGTTCTTTTGGCGCGTCCGTCCGGAAAACCCTACATTATATATATGCGCATGAAGGAACTTGCAGGCAGCCGCAGGCCTATTTTTATTATTATACCCTTTCCCGCACCAAAGGGCAAGGGCTGCGGGAAAAAAAACCGGCAATTCTTTGAAAAAAACGGATTCCGCCCGGCCCCCGTGCGAACGGTGGGGAAACCGCGCAAATTCCCCGCGCGCGCCGTTGCAAATTGCCGCCGATTGTGCTATAATCTATTTATCTGTCCGAAAAAGAGAGAGGAAGCACAAATCATGCGCAAAAAACTGTTTGTGAAAGGGCTGCGCGACGGCGTGCCCATCATGCTGGGTTATTTTGCCGTTTCGTTTGCGTTGGGCATTTCGGCGCGGCGGATCGGGCTGAGCATTGTGCAGGCGGGCATGGCCAGCCTGCTGAACAACGCGTCGGCGGGCGAATTTGGCGGCTTTTCGGTGATCGCGGCCGACAGCGGCTACTGGGCAATGGCGGTGATGATGCTCGTGGTGAACGCGCGATATATGCTCATGTCGTGCGCGCTGAGCCAAAAGCTGCCGCCCGAAACCGGCATTGGCCACCGGCTGCTGCTCGGTTTTGACCTCACCGATGAAATTTTTGCGGTGTCGATGGCGTTTCCGGGGCCGCTGGACCCGTTTTACACCTACGGCGTGATGCTGTGCGCCGCGCCGGGCTGGACGTTCGGCACCATGCTGGGTGCCCTGATGGGCAGCGTGCTGCCCGATGCGATCGTGCGCGCGCTCAGCGTGGGGTTATACGGGATGTTTTTGGCGATCATCATTCCCCCGGCGCGCAAAAGCCGGGTGATCGCGGGCGTGGTGGCGGCGGCCATGGCGCTGAGCTTTGCGGCGTCGCGCCTGCCGCTGACCAAAAATGTGGCGGCCGGCACGCGGATCATCGTGCTCACGGTGGCCATCTCGGTGGTCGCAGCGCTGCTGTTCCCGATGAAGGACGGCGACGCGGCGGAAACCGACGCGCCGCACAACGAAACGGAGGAAACGCACCATGCCCAGCAGTAAAATTTGGATCTATATTTTGGTGATGGCCGCCGTGACCTACCTGATCCGCGTGCTGCCCCTCACGCTGATCCGGCGGCAGATTACCAACCGCTTTTTGCGCTCGTTTCTCTACTATGTGCCCTATGTGACCCTCGCGGTGATGACGGTGCCCGACATTGTGGACGCCGGTGCGTCGTGGGTGGCCGGGCTGCTGGCGCTGGCGGTGGGCGTGGTGCTCGCATGGCGGCGCGCCGGACTGCTTCCGGTGGCGGCGGCATGCTGTGCGGTGATGTTCGTGGCGGAGCAGGTGATTGCGCGGCTGTGAGCGGCGCAAATTTTTCGCTCTTGTGTTGCGCGCCGCCAAAATTTGTGTTACAATAATAGAATAGAACGATTTTCCCGCCCGATGCTGCATTGCGGCGGGCTTTTTTCGGAGGACAATACATGGCAAAAATTCCAACTTCCTACGATAACGAAAGCATTTCGATGCTCAAAGGCGCCGAGCGTGTGCGCAAGCGCCCGGCGGTCATTTTTGGTTCCGACGGGCTGGATGGCTGCGAGCATTCGGTGTTTGAAATTTTATCCAACTCCATCGACGAGGCGCGCGAGGGCTACGGGCGGCGCATTATTGTGACGCGCTATGCCGACTGCTCCATTGAGGTGGAGGACTTTGGCCGCGGCATTCCGCTCGACTACAACCCCCGCGAACAGCGCTTTAACTGGGAGCTGGTCTACTGCGAAATGTATGCGGGCGGCAAATACGCCAACGCCGAGGGCGAAAGCTATGAGTTCTCGCTGGGCACCAACGGCTTGGGCGCATGCGCCACGCAATACGCCAGCCAGTATATGGATGTTACCGTTTTTGCCAACCACACCAAATACACCCTCCATTTTGAGCGCGGCGAAAATGTGGGCGGGCTGCACAAAGAGCCCTATTCCGGCCGCCGCACCGGCACCATTCAGCGCTGGAAGCCCGATCTGGAGGTCTTCACCGACATTCACATTCCCGCCGAATACTACTTGGACGTGCTCAAGCGGCAGTCCATTGTGAATCCGGGCGTGGAGTTCGTGTTCCGCAACCAAAACGGCTCGACGTTTGACGAAACCACGTTTTGCTACGAGCACGGCATTGCCGACTATGTGCAGGAGCTCACTGAAGCCCGCGCGCTCACCCCGGTGCAAAGCTGGTCCACCGAGCGGCGTGTGCGCGACCGCGCCGATAGGCCGGAATATAAGGTAAAAATGGAAGTAGCGCTCGCGTTTTCCAATCAGGTGAAGCTCACGGAATATTACCACAACTCGAGCTGGCTCGAATATGGCGGCGCACCCGACAAGGCCGCGCGCAGCGCGTTCGTGGGGCAAATTGACGCATGGCTGCGCCAAAACGGCAAATATGCGAAAAACGAAAGCAAAATCACGTTTGCCGACGTGGAAGACTGCCTGGTGCTCGTGATCTCGTCGTTTTCCAACGTGACCTCCTACGAAAACCAGACGAAAAAGGCCATCACCAACAAGGGTATTCAAGAGGCCATTGCCGACTTTTTGCGCCATCAGCTCGAGGTGTATTTCATCGAAAATCCACTCGACGCCGAAAAGATCGGCGCACAGGTGCTGGTGAACAAGCGCAGCCGCGAAAATGCCGAAAAAACGCGCCTGAACCTCAAAAAGAAGCTCTCGGGCACCATGGACATGACCAACCGCGTGCAGAAGTTTGTGGACTGCCGCTCGCGCGACGTGAGCCGGCGCGAGCTGTTCATCGTGGAGGGCGACTCGGCGCTCGGTTCCTGCAAGCTCGCGCGCAACCCGGATTTTCAGGCGATCATTCCGCTGCGGGGCAAAATTTTGAACTGTCTCAAGGCCGACTACGATAAAATTTTCAAAAATGAGATCATCACCGACTTGCTGCGCGTGCTGGGCTGCGGAGTGGAGATCAAGAGCAAAGCGAACAAGGATTTTTCGTCGTTCGATCTGGACGCGCTGCGCTGGAACAAGATCATCATCTGCACTGATGCCGATGTGGACGGTTTTCAGATCCGCACGCTGGTGCTCGCCATGCTCTATCGCCTGACCC